>CAMBJI010000027.1 GCA_945867725.1 Bordetella parapertussis | reverse complement strand
GCTTTCGTTTGCCGGTTCGAGGTACCGGAAGCGACCGCGATGCGGTCAAACATGCTGGTCAGGTGGCTGGTGTCGAAGATGCGGATGTCTTGCGCTTTCACGTCCTCGAGTGCGTTGACTACGATGCCCTGCAATTTTTTGATATCCATTAATGGGTCTGGTAAAGGTGATGTTGTTGAATATAGTCTAGCACTGGCCCCGGAAGCAGGTCGGCGGATTCTCCGGACACTCCCGACCCTCCTGACCCTCCTGACCCGGCAATAGCCTCGCGTATCGTGGTCGACGACACGTCCAGCGCCAGCTGTGTTGCGATGCAGACCAGACCTGAGGGCGTTTCTCGCAATTGTTCAGCGCTGGCCAGCCGGCGGGTGATTTGTGTTGCGACCGCTTTGTCCAAGTCTGCGTCTTCCATGGTGAAGCCCGGCCGCGCGGCAATGCATAGATGGGCTTCATCGAACAAGGCAGACCACTCATGCCAAGTGTGCAAATTGATCAGCTGGTCTGCGCCCATGATCAGCGCAAGCGATACATCGCGGCCCAGCTCGCTACGTAACGAACGCAAAGTGTCGACCATGTAGCTCGGCCCCTCGCGACGGATTTCCTGTTCATCGATACAAATCGGCGTAGGCCAGCCATCAAAGGCAATGTGCAGCATCGCAATACGATGTGCAGCCGGCGTGGCCATGTCCGGCTTTTGCCAGGGCCGACCGCTGGGTATCAGTCGCAGTTCATCAGGATGCAGCAGTGTACAGAAGTAGCGTGCCAGTCCGACATGACCCGAATGTACCGGATCGAAGCTACCGCCCAGCAGCAGCACGCTGCGCACACTCATGCAGCGAGCCAGTCACGATGGGGCAGGAAATCTGTATAGAGTTTCGCTTCAGGCGAGCCAGCCTCAGGCTGCCAGTCGTAGCGCCATTTGACGATAGGTGGCATCGACATCAGGATGGATTCAGTGCGTCCCCCCGACTGCAAGCCAAACAAGGTGCCGCGGTCAAAGACCAGATTGAATTCCACATAACGGCCACGACGATAAGCCTGGAAATCACGCTCGCGCTCGCCATAGGCAATATCTTTGCGGCGCTTGAGAATAGGCAGATAGGCATCAATCAGATGATCACCGACGCTTTGAGTCATGGCAAAGCTTTGCTCAAAGCCTGCCGCATGGAAATCATCAAAGAAGATACCGCCAACACCGCGCGCTTCTTTGCGATGTTTGAGATAAAAGTACTCGTCGCACCACTGCTTGAAGCGTGGATGCAGGTCGGCACCAAATGGGTCCAGCGCGTTGCGACAGGTCTGGTGAAAATGTTGTGCATCTTCTTCGAAGCCATAGTAAGGCGTCAGATCCATGCCGCCACCGAACCACCAGACACGCTGATTGCCTTCACCTGTCGTGGTGAAAAAGCGCACGTTCATGTGTACCGTCGGCGCATACGGATTACGCGGATGAAAAACCAGTGACACACCCATTGCTTCCCAGGGATGTCCGGCCACTTCAGGACGATTGGCTGCAGCGGAAGGCGGCAGGCTCATACCTTTGACATGCGAAAAACCCACGCCACCACGCTCAAGCACATTACCTTCTTCAATCAATCGCGAAATACCGCCACCACCCTCCGGCCGTTCCCAGCTGTCGCGAATGAATTGGCCACCGTCGACCGCTTCAGCAGCAGACACGATGCGCTCCTGCAGCGACAAAAGCCAAGTCCTGACGGCATTCGGGTCGGGCGTGTTCATGGATTTTCCTTTTTATTGACTGATGTTGTTCAGGCAGGTCGTTTCAGCGCACGCCAGCCTATATCGCGGCGAAATTGCATGCCGTCGAATTGAATGTTGTCCAGTGCCTCATACGCATGTTTTTGTGCGACTCGAACGCTATCGCCCAGACCCACCACACACAACACACGTCCGCCTTGCGTAGTGAGTGTTTTGTTATCCAGTGCTGTGCCCGCATGGAAGGTTATGCTGTGTTCGGTTTCTTCAGGGATGCCAGTGATCACATCATTTTTGCGCGGCGCATCCGGGTAACCGCTTGCGGCCATGACTACGCCAAGCGCGGTCCGTCTATCCCAGTCGAGCTCTATTTCATCTAGCGTACCAGCCACGGCATGTTCCATAACTGAGACCAGGTCGGTTTTCAGGCGCGCCATGATGGGCTGCGTCTCCGGGTCACCCATGCGGCAATTGAATTCCAGTGTTTTGGGATTACCTTCAGCATCAATCATCAGACCTGCATACAGAAAGCCCGTAAACGGAATCCCATCTTTGGCCATGCCTTGCACGGTCGGTTGAATGATCTCGCGTATCACCCGCGCATGAAGTTCGGGAGTGACGATAGGCGCCGGTGAATACGCGCCCATACCGCCCGTATTCGGCCCGAGATCTTGATCCAGCAAGCGTTTGTGATCCTGGCTGGTGGCCAGCGGCAGTATGTTTTTACCGTCAACCATGACGATGAAACTGGCTTCTTCACCCTCAAGGAATTATTCGACCACCACGCGCGCACCGGCATCACCAAAGCGATTGTCCGACAACATCATGTCGATGGCGCCGTGGGCTTCTTCCAGCGTCATGGCGACCACTACGCCCTTGCCGGCGGCGAGGCCGTCGGCCTTGATGACAATCGGGGCGCCTTGCTCGTCAATATAGCGATGCGCAGCATCCGCCTCCGAAAAAGTCTGATATCTCGCTGTCGGTATGCCATGGCGTTCCATGAAAGTCTTGGCAAAATCTTTCGAGCTTTCCAGTTGCGCTGCCTTGCGGGTAGGGCCAAAAATCTTCATGCCGCGTTCGCGAAAGATATCTACGATGCCCGCCGCCAGCGGTGCTTCAGGGCCGACCACGGTCAGCGTGATTTGCTCCTTTTGCGCAAAATCTGCAAGCGCGGTGGGATCCGTGATGGCGATATTCTTCATACGCGCATCCAGCGCGGTGCCGCCATTGCCGGGTGCAACCAGCACGGTTTGTATGCGATTGGATTGGGCCAGCTTCCAGGCCAGCGCGTGTTCGCGGCCACCAGAGCCTACAACAAGAATTTTCATGAATGCTTCAGGTCAGTTTGTCGTGTCAGCGTTGCCGCATCAGGCGTGCGGCGGAATCAAAAAACGAGGTGCAGGTAGCGTCGTAATTGGTTTGTTCAGAAGTCTTGCTCAGTCTTCTATCACTGCATTGGTGTAGACCTCTTGGACATCATCGAGGTTTTCCAGCGCATCGAGCAGCTTCTGCATTTTCACCGCATCATCGCCGGTAAATTCCGTACTTGTTGATGGCTTCATCGTGACCTCAGCGACTTCTGGTTTGAAGCCAGCCTTCTCCAAAGTTTCACGTAGATTTGAAAAAATCTGTGGATCGCAGAGAACTTCAAAGCCACCTTCATCATCGGCAATCACATCATCTGCACCAGCCTCAAGTGCGGCTTCCATAAGCGTATCTTCGTTCGTGCCCGGTGCAAACAGCAGCTGCCCGCAATGAGTAAACAGAAAAGCCACCGAACCCTCGGTGCCCATGTTGCCGCCGTACTTCGCAAAGGCATGCCGCACTTCGGCCACCGTACGCACGCGATTGTCTGTCATGCAGTCAACGATGATGGCCGCGCCGTTCAGGCCGGAGCCTTCGTAACGGATCTCTTCATAGTTCACGCCCTCCAGACCACCAGTGCCGCGCTGTATGGCGCGGGTCACGTTGTCTTTGGGCATATTGGCGTCGGCGGCTTTGTCGATGGCCAGACGCAAGCGAGGATTACTCGTGATGTCACCACCGCCCATCCGGGCAGCAACGGTAATTTCTTTGATCAGCCGGGTCCAGATCTTGCCGCGCTTGGCATCAGTCGCGGCCTTTTTGTGCTTGATATTGGCCCATTTGCTATGTCCTGCCATGTGCTTTCTTTCTGGAATTCGTTACTTGTCTTGCAATTCGTGCAGTACGCCGGGAGGCGCTTGCGCAGACAGTTTTTTCGCCTGTATTGGCGGATGAACAGGGGGCGGATTTTACCATACGGCCTGTGCAAAACCCGCAGCAAATGGCGGCTTCGCCAATGCCAAAGCCCACCTGACAGTGCTGCCAGTAGAATCCTTTCGGACCGTTACTCGACTTTACTCGCCTACCCATTTCATGCCTTCAACCGCCACTCCGACCGACCATCAGCACGCCCAGCGCCGGTGGTTTCTTATTGGATTGGCAATGGCGCTCGTGGCGGCAGTGCTGTTCTCAGGCAAAGCCATTGTGGTCAAGCTGCTCTACCGTCATCAGGTGGATGCCATGACCGTGCTGGCTTTCCGGATGCTGTTCTCGCTACCCGCGTTTGGCATTATTGCGCTGGTACAAATGAGGCGGCAGGCGCCGCTGGCAGCGGCTGACCGATGGCGCATGGTTCAACTGGGCTTGCTGGGCTACTACCTGTCGAGTTATCTGGATTTCATCGGACTGGCTTATATTTCCGCCGGGCTTGAGCGACTGATCTTGTTTCTCACGCCATCGTTCGTGTTGCTGATGTCGGTGTTTCTGTTAAAAAAACGGGTCAGCTCCCTTGAGTGGCTGGCGCTGGCCATCTGCTATGGCGGCACGATTCTGGTCTTCATTCATGACGTTCGGTTGGGTGGCGCCAATGTGCTGGTGGGCGGGGCCTTCGTGCTGGGCAGTGCGCTCAGTTATGCGATGTACTTGTTGTTTTCAGGTGAGCTGGTGCAGCGGGTCGGTACCTTGAGGCTGGTGTCGTATGTGATGTGCGTGTCGGCGCTGGCGTCAATTGCGCAGTTTCTGCTGCTGCGGTCACCGGCCTTGCTGCTGCAATCGGCCGAGGTCTATGGACTTTCGGTGATCAATGCCGTGTTTTGCACGGTATTGCCGGTTTTTCTGACCATGATGGCCATCGCCCGCGTGGGCGCGCCCGTGGCATCGTTGGCGGGCATGGTCGGGCCGGTGTCGACCTTGTTTTTGGCAGCATGGCTTTTGCAAGAACCCATTGCAGGGATACAGCTGGTTGGTACTGCTTTGGTGTTGGCGGGGATTTATCTCTTATCCAGAAAAAAGAAATAAAACCTCTACCCCGAGGCCGCTGGCGCCCCGAAGCGGTCTTACCGGCGAGCGTTCCGCCACGGTCTGAGCTGACGCAGTTTGAAGTTATCATTCAGGTTTTATCGTTCAATCATTTTTCAGGCAGGTACGGTCATGACAAAAGCAATTCAGTGTTTCAGCAACGGCGGTCCCGAAGTGATGTCCTATGTCGACGTTGAGGTCGGTGAACCGGGTCCCGGCGAAGTCCGAATCCGCCATCACGCCATTGGTCTCAATTACATCGATGTTTATTTCCGTACGGGCCTGTACCCGCAGCCTTTGCCCGCCGGGCTGGGCATGGAAGGCGCGGGGGTGATCGAAGCCGTTGGCGCGAATGTCACGCACGTCAAAGCAGGTGACCGAGTGGCGTACGCGACGCGTCCGCCCGGTGCTTACGCTGAGGCGCGTGTGATGCCCTCTGAAGCGCTGGTCAAACTGCCCGATTCAATCAGTTTCGACACCGCTGCTGCGATGATGCTGCAGGGTTTGACGGTGCAGTATCTGTTTCACCGCACGTTCCCGCTCAAAGGGGGCGAGACGATCTTGTTTCATGCCGCCGCCGGTGGTGTGGGCCTGATTGCCTGCCAGTGGGCGCGCGCACTGGGCGTGACCATGATCGGTACGGTTGGTTCGGATGAAAAAGGTGAGCTTGCCAAGGCGCATGGCTGCACGCATATCATCAACTACAACAAAGAAAATTTCGTTGAGCGTGTCAAGGAAATCACCGGAGGGAAGGGTGTACCCGTGGTTTATGACTCAATCGGCAAGGACACCTTCATCGGTTCGCTGGATTGCCTCTCACCGCTGGGAACGATGGTGAGTTACGGCTCCGCCTCCGGACCGGTGCCGCCGTTTTCACTTAATGAACTCGCCTCGCGTGGTTCGCTGTTCGTCACACGGCCAACGCTCTTTTCGTATGCGGCCAAACGCAGCGATCTCGAAGCCATGTCTGCCGACTTGTTCCGCATGGTCGACAGCGGCAAAGTGAAAATTGAGATCAATCAGCGTTATGCACTGAGCGATGTGCAGCAGGCGCATAGCGATCTAGAAGCACGCAAGACCACTGGCTCAACCATCTTGCTGCCTTGAGAATTTTCAATGCGAGAAGATAACGACCAAGACAATCCGATGCAGCATCCCGAAGAGCAACCGTCGGGTGCTGATCATGGGCCGCATTTCGGCAGACTCCTGATCGTCTTGGCAGCCGCGGTGATGTTACTGGGACTGATTACCTGGGCATCGGTGGCTTACGTCACTTGAACGAGACGTGAAAGTGGCGTGAATGTAACGTGAGTGCATCCTCAGTTAGTCAGGGTTTGTCATCGATTTTCATTTCGACGGTGCGCGGTGTGCCGCTTTTGCCTGGAAACTCAGCAAATGCGCTGCGCACCAGATACGGCATGATCTTGGCCAGATTGCCTTCCTTGCCCTCGCTGCGCACCGTAACTTCGTAAAGAGGCTGACCGGTGGGCATGTCAGTGATCTTCAGTTTCAGTTCACGGTAAAACACCGTGTACCGGCGCTCCTGTTGGCGGGCGACGGGCATGCCGGGGCCGAAAGGACCATAGAAGGGTGAGTAGCCCGGCCATCCTCCCCAGTAAGGCGAGTAATAGCCAGGTCCATACCAAGGCATGCCGGACCAGGAATCCACTACCACGGTCTCAACCAAGCGGACATCTTTCGCGTTGATCATCGCGTTGAAGCTCACCGCCAGCGAGGCTTCCTTTTTATCGCCGGCTTCGCGCAATCCTTGTTTGATTAGTTCGGTGCGAATCAGATTTTGATAACTCTGGCGCTCCAACCCAGTGGGCTCACCCTCGTTGTGGATAAAGCTGAAACTCTTTTCCGCCATGGCCGTTGGCCATTGGTGAAAGGCAGTCACTTCGCTGCGTATCTTGCTGGCACAGCCCGAGAGCAGCAGGCAAAGGGGAATGATGAGGTAGGCGACAACTCTCATGATGATTTAGTCGAATTCAATGACGCACGCGATGGCGCATAACCTCAAGGTTCTCATAGATTTTCGTTTGCTGCATGCAGGCTATGAACACTTGCGAGTTCAGATCTCCAGAGCATCGTTGACGAGTTAAGCTGGACACTTTTTCGCATGAGAAACTAATGTCAAATCCTTGATTTTTCTGGTGCTTGTATCAATTGGCACTGCCGCCTCGCTATTCAAGGCGGAATCCTTTAGCGTCTCCCTTGGTAAAATGCAGTTTTACGACTGATTCATCCTCTTCCTTATCCCATGCGTACTGATACTGCCGCCGCCATTCACCGACTGGAATACTCGCCGCCCACTTTTTGGGTCGATACGATTGACATTGGTTTCGATCTCGATCCGAAAGCCACCCGTGTCGCAGCGCGCAGTGTGCTGCGGCGCAATACCGACGTTCAATCGCGTGAACTAGTACTTTTTGGTGAAGACCTGACGCTGGTTGCCTTGCGGATGAATGGCCGCACGCTGGGCAAACGCGATTACCGGCTGTCGGCCGGCAAGCTCATCATCGACAATGCGCCCGATGAAGTCACGCTGGAAATCGAGACCCTGCTTGATCCCGCCAGTAACACCTCGCTGATGGGCTTGTACGTCTCGAACGGTAATTTTTTCACGCAATGCGAAGCCGAAGGTTTCCGCAAGATTACTTATTTTCCTGATCGCCCTGATGTGATGGCGAAATACCGCGTCATGCTGCGCGGTGACAAGGCAAGATATCCGGTGCTTCTTTCTAACGGCAATCTGATCGAGCAGGGCGATATCGGCGATGGCCGTCACTATGCCTTGTGGGAAGACCCATTTCGTAAACCTTCGTATTTGTTTGCGTTGGTAGCGGGTCAACTGGTGTGCGAAGAAAAAACGCTGCGCCTGCAGTCTGGCCGGGAAGTGCTGCTGCAAGTGTGGGTGGAAGAGGGCAATCTCGACAAGACCTCGCATGCCATGGAGTCATTGGTCAAAAGCATACGCTGGGATGAAGAGCGATTCGGGCTTGAACTGGATCTCGACCGTTTCATGATCGTCGCCGTGAGTGATTTCAATATGGGCGCGATGGAGAACAAAGGTCTGAATATTTTCAACACCAAGTATGTTCTCGCCAATCCGCGTATCGCTACCGATGCGGATTACAGCAATATCGAATCCGTCGTCGCGCATGAATATTTTCACAACTGGACAGGCAATCGCGTCACTTGCCGCGACTGGTTTCAGTTGTCGCTCAAAGAAGGATTGACGGTCTTCCGTGATCAGGAATTTTCTGCCGACATGATGGGCAGTGACAGTGGCCGTGCGGTCAAGCGTATTGAAGATGTGCGTGTACTTCGCGCCGCACAATTCCCTGAAGATGCCGGTCCGATGGCGCATCCTGTTCGACCCGATTCTTACGTCGAGATTAATAATTTCTACACGCTGACGATTTACGAGAAAGGTTCCGAAGTCGTGCGCATGATGCAGACTTTGCTCGGGCGTGATGGTTTTCGCAAGGGTATGGATCTGTACTTCAGTCGCCATGACGGACAGGCAGTGACTTGCGATGACTTCCGCGCCGCGATGAGCGATGCCAACGGGCGCGATCTCAGTCAGTTCGAGCGCTGGTACAGTCAGGCGGGCACACCCCGTGTGCAGGTCACGTCGCACTATGAGGCTGCTGCGCAAACGTATACGCTGACGATGACACAAAGCTGTCCCTCGACTCCGGGACAAGACGGCAAGCTGCCCATGCATATTCCAGTCGCTGTTGGTCTGCTGGACGCGCATGGCAGTGATTTACCTCTGCAGCTGGAAAACATCGCAGGACCCGAAGAGACCGAAGTACATGCTGCGCCAACAACGCTGGTACTGGAATTCACCGAAGCCACTCAAAGTTTCACGTTCACTGGCATCGAGCAAATACCCGTGCCATCACTGTTGCGTAATTTCTCTGCGCCGGTGGTGCTGGACTACGACTACAGTGATGACGAGCTGGCTTTTCTGCTCGCGCACGATAGCGATCCCTTCAATCGCTGGGAAGCTGGACAAAGACTGGCCACCCGTCGACTGTTATCGTTAGCTAGCACGGACATTGGCGAAGACCTTCATTACGCTGTTACTGCACAAGACAAACTATTGGCGGATGCCTTGCGCAAGCTCTTGCGCGATGCATCGCTCGATCCAGCTTTCCGTGATCTGCTGTTGACGCTGCCTTCCGAAGGCATGCTCGCTGAACAGATGGACGTCATTGATCCGCAGGCTATTCATCGCGCGCGTCGCGCGTTGCGCCACCAACTCGCGCTGACCTTGCGCGCTGATTTAATCGAGATCTACCGCGCGCATCACACCCCCGGCGCCTACCGTCCCGACCCGGCACATGCCGGTCGTCGCGCATTACGCAACAACGCATTGGGCTATCTAGCCGAGCTCTACGACACGCAGTCACACAAAATCATGCAAGACCAGCTGGACCATGCCGCAAACATGACCGATCGCATCTCAGCACTGACAGCGATGGTGCATCATGAAGTGCCGGGTGTCGCTGAGGCCTTGCAGTCGTTTTATGAAGATTTCGAACAAGAGGCGCTGGTCATCGACAAGTGGTTCAGCCTACAGGGGGCATCTCCTGCGACTGATGTGAAAGCAGTGCGCCAGTTGATGCGGCATCCGGCCTTTACCCTGAAAAATCCTAATCGTGCGCGTAGTCTGCTGTTCGCTTTTTGTAACAGCAATCCAGCGCGTTTCCATGCACCTGATGGTAGTGGACATGCTTTCTGGGCAGAGCAGGTGATTGCGCTCGATGCGCTCAATCCTCAGGTCGCTGCACGACTTGCGCGCTCGCTGGACCGTTGGCGCAAATATGCACCAGCGCTGCAAAAATCCATGCGTGAGGCACTGCAAAAAGTGTCTTCTGCTAAAAAATTATCGAATGACGTTGCCGAAGTGATTGGCAAAGCGCTCGCCGACTAACGCTTAAAGCTAACGAGTACTGCAATGAAACGTGTCAGTCTTACGCAATATTTGATTGAAGAGCAGCGCCTCAATAATTCCATTCCGGCCGAGTTACGACTGTTGATCGAAGTTGTCGCGCGCGCTTGCAAGACCATCAGCCATGCAGTTGGCAAGGGCGCCTTGGGCGATGTACTGGGCACTGCCGATACGGAAAACGTGCAAGGCGAAATCCAGAAAAAACTCGACATCATTTCGAATGAGATTTTGTTGCAGGCCAATGAGTGGGGCGGTCACCTCGCTGCGATGGCTTCCGAGGAAATGGAAACCATCCATCCGATACCCAATCGCTATCCGATGGGCGAGTACATGCTGCTATTCGATCCACTCGATGGTTCTTCGAATATTGATGTGAACGTTTCCATTGGAACGATTTTTTCGGTATTGAAGGCGCCAGAAGGTATGGCCACACCGACCGAGTAAGATTTTTTGCAGCCCGGCACCCGACAGGTCGCTGCAGGTTATGCAGTGTACGGCCCGCAGACCGTCTTGGTACTCACCACAGGTAATGGCGTTAACTGTTTTACGCTGGACCGCGAGATGGGCTCTTGGGTCATGACGCAACGTGCGTTGCAGATTCCGGCGGACACGGCGGAGTATGCTATCAACGCCTCCAACGCACGCCACTGGTACCCACCCGTGACTCGCTATGTCAAAGAACTCGAAGCGGGCAAGACTGGACCGCGCGATAAAAACTTCAACATGCGTTGGATTGCTTCGATGGTCGCCGATGTTCATCGCATACTGAACCGTGGTGGCATCTTCATGTACCCCGCCGATGCCCGCGAGCCCGACAAGCCGGGCAAATTGCGATTGATGTACGAAGCCAACCCCATGGCTTTTATTGTTGAGCAGGCAGGTGGTGCGGCGACGGATGGAAAGACGCGTATTCTCGATATCCAGCCGCATACCTTGCATCAGCGGGTAGCTGTTTTTATCGGCTCCCGCAATGAAGTGCAGCGGGTGACGGAATATCATGCGGTGTAGTGGTGTCGATGCGCCGAAGTCACTTTGAGTGTTAAAAGGTTTTTGCTAAAATGTTTTCCTTCGCTGATGTAGCTCAGTTGGTAGAGCAACTGATTCGTAAGGCAGGCTAGCCAGCGCCGAAGCCATTGAAACCAAAGTACTAGTTGATTTTGCTGTCTAAAAAATCTGTCTGGTCGAGAAATTTCATATCGCATTTTCTGATCGACGCTCTTAGCATCAGAGTGTGAAATCAGCGCCCAACCGACATCCCTGCAGTGCCACAACACCTGTTGAAACCATCAACGGCTATCCCAGTACGCTACGCATCTTCAAGATCGGCTGCAGTCCGTATTGGTATGCCCGTGTGTTCGCCCATGGCAAATACCGCAAAGCCAGCTTAAAGACTATCAACAAGACTGAAGCCATTCACCGCGCCAAGCTGTTTTTCATGGAGCAGTTTGGCATTCAAACTACTGTCAAGCAGCAGTTGACGGGACAGCGATTCAGCAGCATTGCCGAAGCCATGATGGCAGCAGATGCGCGCAAGGTACGACGTGGTGAACGCAGTGAATCTCTGGCCACCAGTAATCGTTATGCCTATGACCGTCATGTCAAACCTGCCCTCGGGCATTTAGATGTCAAGAACATCAACTACGCTGTGTTGGAGAAGTTTTTAAACGATCTTGAAGATCGCGAATTGTCAGTCTCGTCGATTCGCAACTTCTTGTCCTTCACGGGCAAGGTTCTGAAATATGCGCATCGACTCGATCTGATTGATCGTCTACCGCAGATGCCAACGATCAAGACAAAAGATGGCATTCGTGGCTGGTTCAGTGAAGCAGAATATCAGCGACTCTTGGCTGGCATTGATTCAGCAATTCAATCTGGTATGGCGGTCCGTCATGTCGCCGTTCAGCGTGATCTTCATTTCTTAGCTGAGCTCATGGTGGAAACCATGCTGCGTCCCAGTGATGTCAAGCTGCTGCAACATCGGCACATTGAAATCGTTGAAGGCAAGCGGCTTTATCTGCGCATCACCACCAGCTTCAGCAAGACCGTCAAGTCCCCCGTGGTGTCCACCGCGGAGGGTGTGGCGGTTTATCAGCGACTCGTGGCATACCAGTCTGACCTGGGTTTTGGCGATCCCGACGATTACTTGTTTTACCCGCAGTACAGCAACCGCAAGCACGCCAGCGACATTCTCCGCCGCCAATTTGCTGCTGTGTTGGACAGCCTAAGCATGCGCCAAAGTCCCCAGGGCGAGCCCCGTACTCTGTACAGTCTGCGTCACTCATCCATCATGTTTGCCATCCTGCGCGGCGACA
>CAMBJI010000026.1 GCA_945867725.1 Bordetella parapertussis | reverse complement strand
GCACGTTCGCGCGCGACTCCTCGAATTATATCCTCACAGCACCGTAGAAATTCTCGGTATGACCACTCGTGGCGACCAGATTCTCGACCGCACGCTTTCCAAGGTCGGCGGCAAGGGACTCTTCGTGAAAGAGTTGGAGGTCGCCATGCAAAATGGTGAGGCCGATCTGGCTGTGCACTCGCTCAAGGACGTGCCGATGGAACTGCCGGATGGTTTTGAGCTTGCTGCCATTCTGGAGCGTGAAGATGCGCGCGATGCTTTCGTCTCGAACGACTACGCTCGTCTGGCGGATCTTCCGGATGGCGCCATTGTTGGCACCAGCAGTCTGCGCCGCCAGGCACTGATTGCCGCCCGCTATCCCAAACTCGTGATTCACCCGCTACGCGGCAACCTCGACACGCGCTTGGGCAAACTGGACAAGGGCGAGTATGCCGCCATCATCCTCGCAGCGGCTGGTTTGAAGCGGTTGGGCATGGCCGCGCGCATCCGCTCCGTCATTGAGCCTGAAGACAGCCTGCCCGCACCGGGTCAGGGTGCGATGGCCATTGAAATTCCTGCCGGCCGTGAAGACCTTCGGCAATTGCTGGCGCCGCTAAATCATCCTGACACCGCCCATGCAGTACGCGCAGAAAGAACCTTGTCCCTGACCTTCGGCGGCAGTTGCCAGATTCCCCTGGCCGCCTTCGCCACGGTCGACGGTAACGCCATGCATCTGCGGGCCATGGTGGCAACACCCGATGGCAAACGCATCGCCCGCGCCGAAATCAACGGCGAGGCGACAGCACCGGAAGCGCTGGGTCGGCAGATTGCTAGTCTGCTCGAGGCACAAGACGCACGTTCCATTCTTGCTGAGTGCAAAACTGACGAGTAAGTTCGGATCGTTTCGGGGTCTCGGACAAGTGCTTGTCAATCAGGCATGAGGCTGTTTTTGAGCAATACCTGATTTGCGGTGTCGACCACGATGCCGGACCCTTCCCTTTGTAGGTGGCTTTCATGCAGCAAACCGACAGGCCCGTCGCCATTACTCGACCGCTTGCTCAGGCCGAGCCACTGGTGGCGCGGCTGAGAGCGTTGGGCATCGATGCACGGATTTTTCCATTGCTGGATATACAGCCTTTGGCCGACACCCGAGAACTGAGAGCGGTTTTGGAGCGGCTACCCGAGTACGAGATGGTCGCCTTCGTCAGCCCGAATGCCATTGATGCTGCTTTTGAACATATCAATCACTGGCCAGCGACAGTCACCGCCGCTGTGGTGGGCGAGGGCAGCCGACAGGCGCTGGCTCAGCATGGCCTGACGCCAGACCGCGCCAACATCGTGAGCCCCGTCAATCTGCAACGCACCGATTCCGAAACGCTGCTGGAAGTGCTTGATCTGCCTGCGCTCGCGGGTAAAAAAGTTCTCATCATTCGTGCCGAGACGGGTCGAGAATTGCTTGCAGACCGCTTGCGCGAAGCGGGAATTCAAGTCGAACAAGTGGCGGCTTATCGGCGCGGCCCACCTGAGATCAACGAATTGCGCACGTCGCAGCTCCGGGATCTGCTCGCCAGCGGTAGCGACTGGGTTATTACCAGTTCAGAAGCGCTGCGCTACCTGAAGGAAATGACGCTGGCGCTAGCCGACGCCCAAGCTTGGACACGTTTGCAACTGAGTACGCTCATCGTTCCGCATGAGCGAATCGCGCTGACGGCAGAAGAACTCGGATTTCAACGACTTATACGTACAGGATCAGGCGACGAAGCCCTGTTTGCCGCGATACAATCTCGCCCATGAGTGAACATCCCGACAAACCATTGGCGAGCGCATCGACCGATGCCTCCACAGCTGAACCCGCGGCTGAACCCGCAGCCGTCCCTGCCGGTGCGTCTTCGGCGACAGCATCGTCTAAAGCCCCTGCGGAATCGGCTGAGGAGTCTGACGCACTCAGGGCAGCGTCTTCGGAGCGCTGGCAATTACCCGGCATCCTGCTCCAGCCTGAATTCCGACTCAAAGCCGTGATTGGCCTACTTGCTTTGCTGCTGGCACTGCAATGGTGGAATGCGCGTACGGATGTGACTGAACTTCGCCGTGAAGTCGCTCAGCGGCTCCAGAGTGGAGAGCAAACCAACAGCCAGACCAAGCTGATTGCCAGCCGTGTTGATGATGAACTCAAGGTATTACAGGGCAAGGTGGCCGTGCTCGATGCAAAGCAGATCGAATCGCAAGGCCAGCAGCTGGCACTGGAGCAGCTCTATCAGGACCTTGCCAAAAACCGGGATGACTGGGCACTGGCAGAGATTGAACAGGTGCTCTCGACCGCCAGCCAGCAGCTGCAACTGGCCGGGAATATTCGCGGTGCTTTGATAGCTCTGCAAAATGCAGATGCCCGTCTGTCGCGCGCTGATCGTCCGCAGTTCATTGCGATTCGCCGAGCAATTGCCAAAGATATCGACAACCTTAAAAGCCTGCCCAATGTGGATCTGACCGGCATCGCCCTGCGTCTCGACACCCTAGTCGGCGAGATAGACAACATGCCTTTGCTCTCGGACGAAAAGCCCGCCGTGCTCGCACCCCCACCCAAGACGCGCCTTGCGGCTGCACCGGCATCGGGTGCTGCGGGATCTGTGGCGGCTGTCGCTCAAGATTGGCGCAGCGCATGGTTGGAATACTGGCATCGTTGGACCAGCGATCTGTGGCACGACATTCGGGATCTGGTGCGCGTGCGCACGGTGAGTTCACCGGAGGCCCTGCTGCTCTCACCGGGCGAGGCATTTTTTGCACGCGAGAACCTGAAGCTGCGTTTGCTCAATGCCCGTCTTGCGCTGCTCTCTCGCAACGACGCAGCTTTCCGCAGTGATCTAATCGAAGCCGATCGCGCGCTCGCGCGCTACTTCGACACGCGCGCGCGCCAGACGCAGGCGGGTCGTGAGCAGGTACGGCAGTTGCAGGAGAGCGTACTCAACATCGAGATGCCGGCTCTGTCGCATAGTCTGAATGCCGTGCGTCAGTCACGGTCTAGCAGACCCTAACCTAGGGCGCGCCAATCATGCGTTTCTTTCTCTGGTTACTGACGCTATTTGCCGCCGCCATCGGGCTCGCGGTGCTAGCGCGTTTCAATCCGGGTAACGTCGTTTTTTTCTATCCGCCCTACCGGGTGGATTTGTCGTTGAATTTTTTCATCGTCGCCATGGTGGTGTTGTTCGCCTTGATGTTTGTCATCATCAGCACTGTGCGTACAACACTCGCAATGCCGGGGCGAGTCGAGCAATATCGCGCGACACGTCAGTTGCGTGAATCCGGACGTGCATTGCAAGAGGCATTAAAGTCCTACCTCGAAGGTCGTTTTGGGCGCGCGGAGAAATCTGCGACCCGAGCCTCGCTGGCGCCCGAGTACGCCGGTCTGGCTGCGTTGATTGGTGCGCGCTCTGCACACCGTCTGCAGCAAAATCGTCGCCGCGATGAATGGCTGACCGCTGCGGGTGATTACAGCGCCTTGCGTACTGCGCGTCTGATGACCACGGTCGAACTGCTCGCTGAAGACAATCGGCAAATCGATGAAGCTCTGGCTGCCATTTCTGAACTCAATAGTCATGGCATCAAGCATGCGCAGGCGCTGCGTCTTGCGTTGCGCGTGCAACAGAGCGCGCGCAACTGGCCCGAAGTACTGCGGCTGGTGCGTTTGCTTGATAAGCATAATGCCTTGCATCCCACGCTCTCTCGCCGTTTGCGCGACATGTCGTATGAAGCGCTGCTGCCCAAGGCAGCAGTAGATCTGGAGTCGCTTAAAAAACTCTGGGCTACTGTGCCCGCCGCAGATCGCTTGAGCGCTGGTGTTGCTGCTGTAGCCGCAAACGCTTTCATGAAAGTGGGTCGGCAGCAGGAAGCGGCCGACATCATCGAAAAAGCATTGGCAGTGCAATGGGATGCGCGGCTGCTGCGTGCCTATCGAAATTGTGCCGCGCCCGAAGGCTCAGCGACCTTGCTGGCCCAGATCGAAAACGGCGAGCATTGGGCGCGCGAGCGTCCCAACGACCCTGAGCTGTTGCTGGTACTGGGCGCTTTATGCCTCAAACAAAAACTCTGGGGCAAAGCGCAGCGCCATCTTGAGGAGGCAATGGCCGGTACCGCTGAGCGAGGTATTGCTCAGGAAGCGCATTTGCGACTTGCGCAGATGCATGAAGCACTGAATCAGCCGGAGGCTGCGGCGGTTCATTATCGCCAGTGTGCGCTGACCACACAAAGAGACGACGCCAAGAGCCTCTCTCGCTAGGCCTCATGCTGGCACACCTTGCTGGCGATTTGACGATAGAGAACTCAATCCTGCGCGCCATTTGTAAGCGGAAGGAAAGCCTTGCCCGTTATAATCGTCGGTTATTCGTTTTCAAACTTCGCAAGGTAAACCATGAGTCTTAACGACGTATCATCAGGCCGCGATCTGCCGCACGATTTCAATGTCATCATTGAAATCCCGATGAATGCCGATCCGATCAAATATGAAGTTGACAAAGAATCTGGCGCACTTTTCGTCGATCGATTCATGGGAACCTCAATGCACTACCCATGTAATTACGGCTATGTGCCACACACCATTGCAGATGACGGCGATCCAGTCGATGTGCTGGTCATTACCCCGTTTCCGTTGATTCCCGGTGTGGTCGTTCGCTGCCGTCCCATCGGCGTACTCAAAATGACCGATGAATCCGGTGGTGATGCCAAAGTCCTTGCGGTACCTGTGGACACGGTATTGCCGATCTACACCCACTGGCAAAAACCCGAAGACATGAATGTGCTGCGTCTGAAACAGATCCAGCATTTCTTTGAACACTACAAAGATCTTGAGCCCGGTAAATGGGTGAAGGTCGAAGGCTGGTTCGGCCCTGCCGATGCGCAGGCCGAGATCATGAACGGCGTTGAAGCATACAAACACGCTGCGAGTAAGCCGAACTTCTGATGTCGCTGGTGCCGCGTATGGTTTGCAAGCCAATGCCGTGCGCATCCAAAGACACTGGATCCCGGCTTTCGCCGGGATGACGGTGGGAGTTTTGCCTTCGCCTCAACAAGGACTGTCATCACCTGCATGTGATGACCGCTGCGTGGGCGGATCGCATGCGATCCGAATTCCCCACTCGCTCCCGGCGAAAGATGTAGCGGGGATTTTATACAGCATGCCGCATGCCCGCGAAAAGGCGTAGGCCTTGAAGTCGTCATCGCGGCGAAAGCCGGGATCCAGTGTCTTCGCTTTTCAGAAGGACATTGGTTTTCTGCCCGGCTTCCGCATACGACTCACAATCCAAACGACCTCATTACGCAGCGTCCCGCTTACTTTCTGAACGGATTGCGGTCGTTGAGTTCATCCATATAGGCGGCAATACCTTTACCCTCTTGAGCAAGAAAACGCTCGACCGCATCTGCAAAGCCCGGGTGTGACAGCCAGTGTGCTGACCAGGTTTTTTGCGGCAAAAATCCTCGCGCCATCTTGTGCTCGCCTTGAGCGCCGCCTTCGAATGAACTGATTTTTTCGCTGATGCAGAATTCCAGCGGCTGGTAATACGCGGTCTCGAAATGCAGACAAGGATGCTGCTCAATGGCGCCCCAGTAGCGCCCGTACAAACTGCTTTGGTCGTGTATTAGCAAAGACGATGCAATCGGCTTGCCTTCACGCTCAGAGACCACCATCAGAATATTTTCTGGCATGGCTTGCCCGATGCGCAGAAAAAAATCCAGATTCAGATAGGGGCTGGAGTAATGCGCCTGGTAGGTGTGGTCGTAGCAACGTTTAAAGAACTGCCAGTCTTCCTCGCGCACATCATGACCGCGAATCTGGCGCAGGACGATCCCCGCTTCGCGCACCTTCCGACGCTCAGCACGTATGTTCTTGCGCTTCTTTTGGTCCAGCGTATCCAGGAACTGTTCGAAATCCTTGTAACCTGCGTTCTGCCAATGAAACTGCACACCACTGCGCAGCATGAAACCCGCGCTTTCCAGCTGCAAAGCTTGATCCGCGGGGGGATAAAGGATGTGCGTCGAAGACAAGGCACTGGTCTGCTGCACATCCAGCAAAGCCTTCACCAGCGCATCGCGGGCATCTTCCGTGCGTGCCATCAGCCGTGCGCCGGTCACCGGTGTGAAGGGTATGGCTGACAACAATTTTGGATAGTACTCATGACCATTGCGTCGGTACGCATCAGCCCATGCCCAGTCGAACACATACTCGCCGTAGGAGTGAAACTTCGCGTACATCGGCAGTGCCGCTGCCAGCGTATCGTCCTGCCACAGGGTCAGATACTGCGGCTGCCAGCCGGTATCCTCGCTCGCGCTGCCGGATTCATGCATGGCATGCAGGAAGGCATAGGACAGAAACGGATTCGCCTCCGGCTGCAGGGATACCAGTGCATCCCAAGCTGGTTGCCCCGCCTCCGCAAGAGAGGAAAGCACACGCGTGCGATAATTCGGCTTTTGCGGGATAGGCTTCATTGAAGCAGGGTCTCATTCTTTCTTTGCAGCCTGATTCACGGCCATGACAGTCAACGTAGCCATCGCACAAATCAACAGTACCGTCGGAGATCTGGCGGGCAATTCGCAGCGCATCGCTGACTTTGCACGCCGTGCGGCGACGCAAGGTGCAGACATTGTTCTCACGCCCGAATTGTCGTTGGTCGGTTATCCGCCTGAGGACTTGCTACTGCGTCGATCATTTTACGCAAAATCCGATCTGGCGTTGCAGGCACTGGCGACCGAGATGGCCACACTGACCGATCTGCATGTGATCGTCGGCCATCCCCTCACGCGCAATGGCGCCAACTACAACGCAG
Organism: Bordetella parapertussis; assembly: GCA_945867725.1. Classification (GTDB taxonomy): domain Bacteria; phylum Pseudomonadota; class Gammaproteobacteria; order Burkholderiales; family Burkholderiaceae_D; genus Pernthalerella. The sequence continues at coordinate 5,700 of CAMBJI010000026.1, read as the reverse complement.
CTTCCGTACTCTGCAACGGCAGGATCATTGCCACCTACTGCAAACAGGCACTACCCAATTACACAGTTTTTGACGAGAAGCGCTATTTCACCCCGGCGGACGATGTCTGCGTTTTTTCAGTCAAAGGCACGCGCTTCGCGCTCAATATCTGCGAGGACACCTGGTTCCCCGACATGCCTGCCAAGGCGCGCGCGGCCGGTGCCGAGGTTTTGCTGGTGCCCAATGCGTCGCCCTATCACATGAACAAACAACACCTGCGGCAAGAGGTGATGCGAGATCATGTCAGCCGTCAGGGCTTGGCGCTGGTCTACGCCAATCTGTGTGGCGCTCAGGATGAATTGATCTTCGATGGCGCTTCCTTCGTACTGAATGCCCGCGGTGAGATGTGCGCTCAGTTGCCTTCGTTTGAAGAAGCCCTGACCCTCATTGCATTTGAAGGTGCCGAGCCGCAAAGCCAGACGTTGGCGCCCGCACTGTCGGTCGAAGCACAGGTTTATTCCGCATTGGTGACAGGTGTTCGTGATTACGTGGGAAAGAACGGTTTTCCCGGTGCCATTCTTGGCTTGTCAGGCGGTGTTGATTCAGCGCTCACGCTGGCGATCGCAGTCGATGCTCTAGGCGCCGACAAGGTACGCGCCGTCATGATGCCGTCGCCTTACACGGCAGATATCTCATGGATTGATTCACGCGACATGGTCGCGCGGATTGGCGTTCGCTATGACGAGATACCTATCTCCGATTGCTTTGATGCCTTCCGCAATGCACTGGCGTTCGAGTTTGATGGTTTGCCCGAAGATGCCACCGAAGAAAACATTCAGGCGCGCATACGCGGCACCTTGCTCATGGCGCTGTCCAACAAGACAGGCGCGATTGTGCTTACCACGGGCAACAAGAGCGAGATGGCCACCGGCTATTGCACCCTGTATGGCGACATGGCGGGGGGCTATGCGGTGATCAAAGACATCGCAAAGACCTTGGTCTACCGACTCTGTGATTATCGAAATAGTATTTCTGAAGTAATTCCTGAGCGCATACTTACCCGCGCGCCGTCGGCCGAACTCAGGGCGAACCAGACCGATCAGGACTCACTGCCGCCGTATGACGTGCTCGATGGCATCCTGCGGTTGTTCATGGAAGAGGGGCAAGGCGTTGCAGAACTGCTGGCGGCGGGTTATCGTAAAGAAGACATTGAGCGAATTACCCGGCTGATCAGGATCAATGAGTACAAGCGCCGGCAGGCACCGGTGGGCCCACGCGTGACGCATCGTGCTTTTGGCCGGGACTGGCGCTACCCGATTACTTCAAAATTCAAAGACTAACTATTAACAGGAGTATCTCGTGAAGCAGATCACCGCCATTATCAAACCTTTCAAACTTGACGAAGTCCGCGAAGCACTCGCTGCTGTCGGTGTAACTGGCCTGACTGTTACTGAAGTCAAAGGCTTTGGTCGTCAAAAAGGTCATACCGAGCTTTACCGAGGTGCTGAATATGTGGTGGATTTCCTGCCCAAGGTGAAGGTAGAAGCCGTCGTCAGTGACGACGTGGTCGAGCACGCGGTTGAAGCCATCGTCAAAGCCGCTCGCACCGGAAAAATTGGCGATGGCAAGATCTTCGTGCGGGCTGTAGAGCAAGTTATTCGCATACGGACAGGTGAGACGGGCGCAGAGGCAGTTTGATCAGCCCTTGAGCAATACCATCAGCGCGCCGCTGCCACCATCCGCAGCGCGCGCTTGGCAGAAGGCAATCACTTCGTTCTTCTGCACGAGCCAATTTCTGACTTTATTTTTCAGCACGGGCGTCTTGTTCACTGACCCTAGTCCTTTACCGTGAATGATGCGCACGCAGCGAAAGCCGCGTCGCACGGATTCGCGCAGAAATAGTGCCACCGCCTCACGCGCCTCATCCGTACGCAGTCCATGTAAATCCAGCTGTCCCTGTGTTACCCATTCGCCGCCGCGCAGTTTACGTAGTACATCCGGACCGATACCGCTGCGCGCATAGCTGAGTGCTTCATCGGTTTCGAGCAGCGTATCGATGCTGAATTCATCAGATAGGGATTCGTACATCACGGCTTCATCGTCGGCGATGCGCTGATGCGGTATCGGTAGCGGATGCTGCGGTGGTGGCTCCACCCTGGGTGGAGCGTTCAGAGGTTTGACTTCACCGACACTTTCGCGAAACAAATTGGCTTCGCGAGCAAGCTGCTCTTCGCGCTCGCGTTGCTCTCGCTCCGCCAGCGCTTTTGCGGCCGCCTGTTCGCTCAGTTGCTTTTGTAGCGACTTGAGTTCGGTGAAGTCTTTCATAAGCACGAATCCCGTTGGCGGATATTGCGGGGAATTACCGGTCTCGGGTCTGTGCCTCGCTTGCTGCTACAGGCTTTTTACTCGAGACTTTCCAGATAGCGTTGCGCGTCCAGCGCGGCCATACAGCCCGTACCGGCGCTCGTGATTGCTTGCCGGTAGACATGGTCTTGTACATCGCCCGAGGCGAACACGCCTTCGATACTGGTCATCGTCGCCATGCCATCAAGACCACTGCGCGTGACGATGTAACCGTTACGCATATCCAGCTGCCCGTCAAAGATACTGGTATTGGGTTTGTGTCCGATCGCGATGAACACGCCATGCAATGTCAGGGGCTTGGTGCTGCCGTCGGCGGTGGATTTGATGACGACACCTGTCACGCCGCTGTCGTCGCCGGTCACGGAATCGAGTGTGTGATTCCAGTGGATGGCAACTTTGCCTTCAGCGACCTTTGCTTTCAGGCGGTCGATCAGAATCGGTTCGGCACGGAATTTGTCACGGCGATGAATCACGGTCACCTTGCTGGCGATGTTCGACAGATAGAGCGCTTCTTCGACGGCCGTATTACCACCGCCCACGACAGCGACTTCCTGATTGCGATAGAAGAAGCCATCGCAGGTCGCGCAGGCTGACACGCCTTTGCCCATGAATTTTTCTTCCGAGGGCAGGCCTAGGTATTGTGCGGAGGCACCGGTGGCGATGATTAATGCATCACAGGTGTAGCTAGCCGAGTCGCCTTCCAGTCGGATCGGCTTCTCTTTCAGGTGCGTGGTGTGGATATGGTCAAAAATGATTTCGGTGTTGAAGCGTTCCGCATGCTGCAACAAACGCTGCATCAGTTCCGGGCCCTGGACGCCCATCGGATCGCCGGGCCAGTTTTCGACATCGGTGGTCGTCATCAGCTGGCCACCCTGCTCAACACCGGTGATCAGCACCGGATTGAGGTTGGCGCGAGCTGCATAGACAGCGGCGCTGTAGCCGGCGGGGCCGGAACCGATGATAAGGACACGTGCATGTTTTACGCTGGACATAAGGATCTTTTGAAATGAACAATAATGACGGGTAAGGCCGGAGCTTGGGGCTTGAGGAGAACAGGTATCCGGGAGGGAGTATCATCCTGCACTGATTCATGCGATAGTGCCGCCGAATTAAGGCGTAAATTATAGATGAACTGACAAAGACTCACTCGCGCCGCTGGAATTCCCATCAGTCATGACTCGAACCACCACACCCTACACTCGCACGCCGCCGGCGCCACCGCCCGACCCCTTGCCCAATCGCCTCATTCGGCTGCTGTCCGAGGCCCGCTGGCTTGTGTTTGCTGTGCTTTGCGCTTTCCTTACGCTGGCCTTGTTTACCTACTCCCCCTGTGATCCCGGCTGGTCCGTGGCGCCCGGGGACGGTAGCTGCTATCGCAGCGCGGCCAATGTGCGTCCGGATAACTGGGGTGGTTCAGCCGGAGCCATGCTGGCGGATCTAATGCTTTTCGTTTTTGGATTTTCTGCGTGGTGGTGGAGCATCGCTTTGCTTGCCGCAGTTTGGGTCAGCTATCGTCATCTGGCGCAACGCTTCCTGCTGAAAAAAGAACCTGAGAAACCACACCGCTACGAAGCCGGCATACGCAGCGCTGGTTTTGTCATGCTCGTAATCGGGAGCTCCGCGCTGGAACATATCCGGATGTACTCCTGGAAATTTACGCTGCCCGGCAAGCATGGTGGCGTATTGGGCGAAATCGTCGGTGCCAGTGTACAAAATACCTTTGGTTTTGACGGCGGTACCTTGCTCTTATTGAGGTTTTTCGGACTGGGCTTCAGTCTCTGCTTTCATGTCTCTTGGATGGCGGTTGCCGAGAAGCTTGGTGGCGGTATCGAAAATTTTGGGCAATGGATCGCTGCACGTTACGCTGCTGCCGAAGATCGCAAAGCCGGTCTTGAGGCTGCCGTCAAGCGCGAGGAAATCGTCGTTCAGGAACGCGCGCGTATCGTCGAATCGCATGCGCCCATACAGATCGTGCCGCAAGTCGTCTCGGTACCCAAATCCGAGCGCGTGGAAAAAGAAAAGCAGGTCTCTTTGTTCCTCGACATGCCTGATACCAACTTGCCACCCCTGTCATTACTGGACGATGCACCTGTCGAACAGGAAACCGTGGCGGTCGAGACGCTGGAGTTCATTAGCCGTCTGATCGAGAAAAAACTCTCGGACTTCGGCGTTGAAGTCAAAGTAGTTGCTGCCTATCCCGGACCGGTCATCACACGTTATGAGATCGAGCCCGCCACCGGCGTCAAAGGCAGTCAGATTGTGAACTTAGCTCGTGATCTGGCGCGCGCACTGTCGCTGACTTCGATTCGTGTTGTCGAGACCATCCCAGGCAAAAACTACATGGGCCTAGAGCTGCCTAATCCCAAGCGCCAGATTGTGCGTTTGTCCGAGATCGTTGGTTCCAAGGTCTACAACGACAATGCCTCTCTGCTCACCATCGGGCTGGGTAAAGACATTGCGGGTAATCCCGTGGTGGCGGATCTGGCCAAGATGCCCCACTTGCTGGTCGCAGGTACAACGGGATCGGGTAAATCAGTCGGTATCAATGCAACGATTCTTTCGCTGCTCTACAAGGCTGATCCGAATCAAGTGCGTCTGATCCTGATCGATCCCAAGATGCTCGAGCTTTCCATCTACGAAGGCATACCGCATTTGCTTGCACCGGTGGTGACCGACATGCGCCAGGCCGGTCACGCGCTGAATTGGGCTGTAAATGAAATGGAGCGCCGCTACAAGCTCATGTCCAAGCTGGGTGTGCGTAATCTTTCCACGTACAACCAGAAAATCGCCGACGCCGAAAAGAAAGAAGAAAAAATCCCCAATCCCTTCAGCCTCACGCCGGATGCGCCTGAGCCGCTGGAGAAATTGCCGACCATCGTTATCGTGATCGATGAATTGGCGGATCTGATGATGGTCGTCGGCAAAAAGGTGGAAGAGCTGATCGCTCGTATCGCGCAAAAAGCGCGTGCCGCGGGCATACATCTGATACTTGCCACGCAGCGTCCTTCGGTTGATGTGATTACAGGTTTGATCAAGGCCAATATTCCGACGCGAATCGCCTTCCAGGTATCGAGCAAGATCGATTCGCGCACCATTCTTGATCAGATGGGTGCAGAAGCGCTGCTAGGTATGGGTGACATGCTCTACCTGCCCCCAGGCACTGGTTTTCCAGTGCGCGTTCACGGTGCCTTCGTGTCCGATGATGAAGTGCATCGTGTCGTCAATCACCTAAAATCGCAAGGCGAGCCAAATTACATCGAAGGCATACTCGACGGCGGTATGGCTGAAGAGGGTGGTGGCGATCTGGGCAGTATCGGTGGGCCTAGCGGCGAAGCCGATCCGCTTTATGATCAAGCC
>CAMBJI010000025.1 GCA_945867725.1 Bordetella parapertussis | reverse complement strand
GTGATCCCATGGCGAAGCTCCTCAAGCTATTCGCCTGCATTGCGACGTTTGCCACCTTGATTTATGCGCGTCAATACACCGTGGTGCGTGGCATGCTGGGTGGTACGCTCAGTGGCGAATTTTATGTTCTCGCACTGATGACCCTGCTGGGTCAGATGATCATGATCTCCGGTAACAGCTTCCTGATCATTTATCTGGGCCTGGAACTGATGTCCCTGTCACTGTATGCGCTGGTCGCGCTGCGTCGTGATCATCCGATTTCTACCGAAGCCGCGATGAAATACTTTGTGCTCGGCGCAATGGCATCGGGTTTTCTGCTGTACGGTATGTCGCTGCTGTATGGCGCGACAGGCTCGCTGAATTTGACGCAGGTAGCGGCAGCGGTATCGTCTGGCACGGTCAATAAAATGGTACTGGTACTGGGCGTCGTCTTTCTGATGGCTGGTCTGGCATTCAAACTGGGCGCTGCACCTTTCCATATGTGGGCACCCGATGTCTATCAGGGTGCGCCCACCTCGGTGACCTTGCTGCTGGGTGCAGCGCCCAAACTCGCGGCATTCGCTATCTGCATGCGTTTGCTGGTGGGTGCTTTGAGTGCAATGGCAGCTGATTGGCAGCAGATGCTGATCGTGATGGCAGTCGCCTCCATGGCCGTGGGTAATATCACAGCGATTGCGCAAACCAATATCAAGCGCATGCTCGCTTACTCCACGATTTCACAAATGGGATTCATGCTGCTTGGCTTGCTCTCGGGTGTATTCGAGGGCAGCACGCCGGCGGCTGCGGCGAATTCCTACAGCGCATCCATGTTTTATGTGGTCACTTATGTACTGACTACACTGGGCAGCTTCGCCATGATCATGCTGCTCTCTCGCAGTGGATTTGAGGCGGAGTCGCTGGAAGATTTCAAAGGTCTGAATCAACGCAGCCCGTGGTTCGCTGCAGTCATGATGGTGCTGCTGCTGTCGCTTGCGGGCGTTCCTCCGATGGTCGGATTCTTTGCCAAACTCACGGTGCTGGAAGCGGCACTCGCTGCCGGGCATTTGTGGCTAGTGATTGTCGCCGTGCTGTTGTCACTGGTCGGTGCCTACTACTATTTGCGTATCGTGAAGCTGATGTATTTTGATGCGCCGACAGACACGTCCCCCATTGTTGCTGACCGGAGCATGCAGATCACTTTGTCCGTCAACGGTATTGCAGTCGTCTTGCTGGGGATTTTGCCGGGGACACTCATGACTGCGTGCCTGCAGGCGATATCACAGGCGCTTCCTAGCTAAACGGATCAATCCATTGAATAACTCTACAGCCGCTTGGATCATCATTTTTCTGATGGTGGTTGCAGCCAACTTTCCCTTCCTGACCGAGTCGCTACTCGGCGTGTGGCGCTTGAAACAAGCGGACAAACCGTTTTATATCAGGCTGCTTGAACTGGTGCTTCTGTACTTCGTGGTGTTGGGTATTGCAAGACTCCTTGAGTCGAATGCTGGCAATGCTTTCAGTCAGGGCTGGCAATTCTATGCGGTGACAGTCTGCTTGTTTCTGGTGCTGGCCTTCCCTGGTTTTATTTTTCGTTATCTGCGGCGTCGATCTGCCTGATGGATAGCTTGTCGGCCGTCGCACCTTCCTGACTATTGCGTATGGATGACAAACACCTGAGAGAAACGCCCGTCAGCAGCGAGATCGTTTATGACGGCTCGTTTCTGCAAGTGCGTCGCGATCTGGTCAAGCTGCCCGATGACAGTGAAACGCATCGCGAGTACTTTCGGCATCCGGGCGCCGTCGTGATACTGCCTCTGTTTGAAAATGGCGATGTTTTACTCGAGCGCCAGTTTCGTTATCCGAATGCACAAGTCTTCGTTGAGTTCCCGGCCGGGAAGCTCGAGCCGGGTGAAGATCCCTTGTTGTGCGCACAGCGAGAGCTACGCGAAGAGACCGGCTATACCGCGAAGCACTGGCAGTTTCTCTGCACCATCCACAATGCTATTGCGTACTCGGATGAGCATCTGGATATTTATCTCGCAGAAGGACTAACTGCAGGCGAACGTCAGCTTGATGCGGGTGAGTTTCTGGATGTGTTTACCTTGTCTCTCGATGAGCTGCTGGAATGGATCAGGGTCGGCAAGGTCACGGACGTCAAAACGCTGATTGCAGCATTTTGGCTGGACAAGCGGCGACGTGGAGACTGGCCGGCGTTGTCGGTTAACACGTAAGGTCTACTTATCCTTGCTCATAAAAAAACCCGCTTGCAAGCAAGCGGGTTTTTTACGAGCGCCTCTCCTAGAGGGCGAGGATCACAGATCGTTTGTCCAGAACCGAAATTAAACGGCTCAACGATCTGGTGTCAGCGCTGTGTTTCCACCTGAACCAATGGCTCATTAGACTCCTGCGCCACGGGCTTGCGCTCGCGCGGTACACGCGTCTTCGGCGTCACGTTGTCGCTGGCCGCTTCCACCGCGCGCAGTTTTTCAGGATCAGTAACGGCCATCATCAATCCTGCTTCACGAAGCAGCGTATCAATGTCGGCCGAGCTGGGTTGTTGCGCTGCCTCTGGTACAACTTGCGTCACAGGTGCAGATGGTTGCGCCTGGATCGAGACAGTCTCGGGCACGATAATCGGCGCCACAGTGTCCTGCACGCTAGCCTGATGAGGCTCGACTGGCTCGGGCACAGGAATTGCTTCGGCTATCGGGAGCGTGACAGATTCGGCGGCGGCCATTTCAGTCACCGCTGGGATGGCGACATGCGCAGTCGTTACAGGTGCTTCGGCATTGACTGATGTCGGCTGCTGTTCCAAATGCTCCTGGAATGTTGGTGATACGTGCACCTCGTGCGAACTCTCCGAAGCTTGGTCTGCCTGAGATGTCTCAGCACCCTCGGCACCCTCGGCAAACTCGCCGTCCTGATCACCTGGCATTGCTTCGCCATTCGTGCGGTCGCGACGATTGCGGTTGCGACCACCACGGCGGCGGCGACGACGTGGTGAATCTTCGCCATTCTCGACCGCGCCACCTTCAGTTTGTGGCGAGAGCAGATCAGTCTGAACCGCCTCGTGGTCAAGGCCCGTGACCGGTGTAGCCAAAACGACTTCATCAGCCTGTACTGGTTTGCGTTCCTCGCGCGGCGCACGGGGTTGACGCTGACGTCCTTCACCGGCTTCGCGTGGTTCACGCGGTTCGCGCAGTGGTTTGGGTTGACGCTGATTAGCGGCCTCTTTGGGTTCGCGTGCTTCTTTGGCTTCTTTCGGCTCGCGCTGCTCCTTGGGGGCTTTGGCTTCTGCGCCTGTACGTTCTTCCTGTTTATCGCGACCGCGACCACCACGACCACGGCCACGACCGGAACGGCCGCCACGATCATTTCGATCACGTGAAGGTGCTTTGGCGGGCGATGCTGGTTCGGCGGACGCACCGGGCTTTTTGCGGAACAAACCAAAAAGACGCGAGAGGAAACCTTCGGCGGCTGCATCGACGGCTGGGTTGGCAGCCGTTACACGCTCACGGCGTTCGACGATAGGTGCAGGTTGATCGGGTGTGATGGTCTTGACCACCGCTTCCTGACGGGGCTTGCTTTCTTCCTGCTTGCGTTTGCTGTAGCCCACATCCGTGTCGGGCTCTTCCGCCATCGCATAGCTGGTAGCCATAGCGTCCAGACGAGGGTCATCATGCTTGAGGCGATCGAGTTTGTAGTGTGGTGTTTCGAGGTGCTTGTTCGGGATCAGCACGACGTTGACGCGATGACGTGTTTCGATCTTCAAAATCTCGCCACGTTTTTCATTGAGCAGGAAGGCGGCGACATCGACCGGCACCTGCACATGAATCGCGGCGGAGTTTTCCTTCATTGCTTCTTCCTGAATGATGCGCAGGACTTGCAATGCCGAGGAATCCGTATCACGAATGTGGCCTGTGCCGTTACAGCGCGGGCAAGTCACGTGACTGCCTTCAGACAATGACGGACGCAGACGCTGGCGCGAGAGTTCCATCAAACCGAAGCGGGAGATCTTGCCCATCTGAACGCGCGCGCGATCGTAATGCAGCGCGTCTTTCAGACGGTTTTCAATCTCGCGCTGGTTTTTGGAGTTCTCCATATCAATGAAGTCGATCACGATCAGGCCACCCAAGTCGCGCAAGCGTAACTGGCGGGCCACTTCATCGGCGGCTTCGAGATTGGTATTGAACGCCGTGGTTTCGATATCACTGCCACGGGTGGCGCGTGCGGAGTTAACGTCCACAGAGACGAGTGCTTCGGTGTGATCGATGACGATCGCGCCACCTGAGGGCAGGGCGACGGTACGGGAATAAGCACTTTCGATCTGGTGTTCGATCTGGAAACGCGAGAACAGCGGCACATCATCGCGATAGCGCTTCACGCGCTGAACCATATCAGGCATGACATGGCTCATGAACTGCTGGGCTTGTTCGTAGATGTCATCGGTATCGATCAGGATTTCACCGATATCTGGCTGGAAGTAATCCCGGATTGCGCGAATGACGAGTGAGGATTCCTGATAAATCAGGAAAGCACCCGAGGCGGATTTGCTGGCGCCGTCGATGGCACTCCACAATTGCATCAGGTAGTTCAGGTCCCACTGCAGCTCATCGACATTACGGCCGATGCCGGCAGTACGTGCGATGACGGACATACCTTGGGGCAGGTCCAGCTTGTCCATGGTTTCACGCAGTTCCTGACGGTCTTCGCCCTCGACGCGACGAGATACACCGCCGCCGCGCGGATTATTCGGCATCAGTACAAGATAACGACCGGCGAGGGAAACGAATGAGGTCAGTGCGGCACCCTTGTTGCCGCGCTCCTCTTTCTCCACCTGCACCATGATTTCCTGACCTTCGCGCAGCGCATCGCGGATGCTGGCGTTGCGTACATCAACACCTTCGCGAAAATAGCTGCGGGCGACTTCCTTGAATGGCAGGAATCCGTGACGTTCTTCGCCGTAGTTGACGAAGCAGGCTTCGAGCGAGGGCTCGATGCGAGTGATGACGCCTTTGTAGATATTGGATTTGCGTTGTTCGCGACCGGTGGTCTCGATATCGATGTCGATGAGCTTCTGCCCGTCGACGATGGCCACGCGCAATTCTTCTTGTTGCGTGGCATTGAACAGCATGCGTTTCATTTTATGGCTCCGCGGCCGGTGAAGGCCGATGTTTGCAGCGCGTGGCGGAAAACGCCTAATTGCGCGGCAAAGTCATGGGATGTATGCGGAGAACGGAAGCCTGGGGGAGGAGTATTGCCGTGACGTGAGCGGTGCGCACAACTAACAACGCACGCACCCACAGGGCGCGGATGAAACTGGCGGTTTGCTGCTTGCTTTAAACGATCGAACTCGCCGGGATCGAATCTGCACACACACGCAAGCCCGCCGCAGTGGGCTGCTTGCTGATCTTGTGGGCGGTGAATTCAGTCATCGGGGGTTCAAATCTTTATGGGCAAGTCGGGCAAAAAAATCAGTCACATCTGCCAGCGAGCCTCTCAACCATGAGCGGCTTGCCAGACTAATCCTTACATATCAGGCTTACTGTTCCATCATTCCAGCGCACTGTCCGATCACATCTAGGGTGCGACCCTGACGGCGCAGGAATAATGCATACACAGCTCTTCCATCGAATTTGCAAAACGGGCGAGGCCGATGGAGACGCCCCTGTGTAGAATGGCTTTTTTCGTTGAAGCACATCCAGCGAAACTATTTCGCCGAACTGATTATATATTCAAAATGAAGGACTTAGGGAAGGTTTGCATGAGGAAAAGCATGATCGGGACCGGCTTGCGCTGCGCCTTGGCCCCTCTATGGTTGTCAGTCGGTTCGCCTGACCTTCAGCCGTGGGCCATGGGCGGAGGCTTGAATTGACGACCGTCGCGAATCCCGACCTCAGTCTGCCTCGAGCCACTGAGGGCCCCAGCGTTCGCTTGCTCAGCATAGGGCCGGACGATGCCGGACAGCGTATCGATAACTTTTTGCTAAGGATTTGCAAGGGCGTTCCGAAAAGCCATATCTATCAGGTGCTGCGTTCCGGGCAGGTCCGGGTTAACAAAGGGCGCATAGCGCAGACATACCGGCTGGTCGAGGGGGATACGGTACGCGTCCCGCCCATGCGCCTTGCGGAGCGAAGCACGGTACATGTTCCCGGCGCTGAATTTGCCGTGCTTTTCGAAGACAGTCATTTGCTGGTCATCGACAAGCCAGCCGGCGTCGCGGTCCATGGCGGCTCAGGCGTCAGTTACGGGGTGATAGAACAGCTGCGCGCCGCACGCCCGGACGCGCCTTTTCTGGAACTGGTTCACCGCTTGGACCGCGAAACATCGGGCATCCTCATGCTTGCAAAAAAGCGCAGCGCGCTGACGTCTCTGCACGAGCAGATTCGGGCCGGTCTGCTGGATAAGCGCTATCTGGTCATGGTCAGTGGTGTCTGGCCTAATCGCCGCCAGCATGTGCGTCTGCCTCTTCACAAATACACCACGCCTGATGGTGAGCGCCGGGTGCGTGTTCAGTCGGATGGCATGCCCTCGCACACCATCTTCAATCTGGTGCGTCAGTGTGCGGATTATGCCTTGCTGGAAGCTGAGCTGAAAACAGGACGTACCCACCAGATCAGGGTGCATTTGGCCTCATCGGGTTTTCCGATCGCGGGTGACGACAAATACGGTGATTTTGGTCTCAATCGGCAGTTGCAAAAAGCGGAACCCGGAAGACCCGCGTTGAAACGCATGTTCCTGCACGCATTTCGGCTCAAATTCGAGCATCCCGCCACCGGCGATGCCATCTCGCTGGAGTCGAGACTGCCGAAAGAATGTCAACAATTTCTCAAGGGCATAGGAATTGATGGCGTAGTCGGAGCTGAACCGATAGGATGATGGCTAACGTCAACCTTGTGATTCCCTACAACCAGATCGAAAGCAGGACTCTGGTAAGAGCTTCCCCGATGCCCAGAAAAAAATTTGACCTGATCGTATTCGACTGGGACGGTACCCTCATGGATAGTACGGCGACGATAGTCGCTAGCATTCAGGCGGCGGCTCGCGATCTCGGGTTGGCCGTGCCGGACCAACGCGCCGCGTCTTACGTTATTGGTCTTGGGCTCGAAGATGCGATGCGGGTGGTTTTGCCTGATCTGGATCCTAAGTCCTATCCGCGTGTGGTCGAACGCTATCGCTACCATTACCTATCTCAAGACAAAAGTCTGACCCTGTTTGATGGCGCTCGTGAAATGCTGCAGGATTTGTCAGCGCAGGGATACTTTTTGGCAGTAGCTACGGGCAAAAGTCGGGTCGGGCTCAATCGTGCACTCGATACATCGGGGCTGATGTCGGTGTTTGATTCGACTCGCTGCGCCGATGAGACTTTCTCCAAGCCGCATCCCGCCATGCTCCAGGAAATTACGCGCGAGCTCGGGCAAGATATGAAACGTACCGTGATGATCGGCGACACCACACATGATCTGCAAATGGCCACCAATGCGGGTGCGGCGGCTATCGGCGTTCACTACGGCGCGCATCCTGCGCATGAGCTTGAGGCGCTTAGTCCGCTGTTCGGCGCAGATTCGGTGACAGTACTTCATGAGTGGTTGACGGAGCATGCGTGAGTACGGAAATTTTTATCTGCGCGACTGATGCACTCTCGGACGGTGGCAAAGGTATACGCTTTCCGGTGACTGCTTATGGTGAAGATGCGATTGCATTTGTAGTGCGTTACGGTCAACAGCCTTATGCTTATCTGAATCGTTGCGCGCATGTGCCGATGGAGTTGGATTGGACAGAAGGCGAGTTCTTCGAGTCCAGCGGTCTGTACCTGATGTGTGCAACCCATGGTGCGCTGTATGAACCGGATACGGGTCATTGTGCTGGTGGACCGTGCCGTGGTGGAAAGCTCCAGCCACTGCAGGTGATTGAACGAGATAATCAGATTTTTTGGTTACCGGATGACAGCATCAGTGCAACTCGCGCATGAATAGAGTCCCTTGAAAAAACGACAGAGATTTTTCCGAATTTCATTCATTAAACTAATCAACGATAACTACGCGCAATGAACGACCCAACCACCGACAGCGGTACTGAGCCCGCATCCCAGCCTCCAGTGCCCCCCCAATATGTCGCGCTCGAGAAGCTTGCGCAGGAAATTCTGAAGGAACAACGTATCGGCCGGCGTTGGCGGAATATTTTCCGCTTCGTGGGTGTCGCGGTTGCGCTGTTCGCCGTCTGGGCTGCGTTCGATTTCAAGGGAGCCTCAAAGCAGGATAGTGCGCGGCATACTGCCCTCGTCGAGATTGATGGTGAAATTGATGCAAGCAGTGCCAATGCATCCGTTAATTCGATACTGCCCGCGCTCAACGAGGCCTTCAATGATCCCGGGTCAGTCGGTGTGATTTTGCGCATGAACAGTCCGGGCGGAAGCCCCGTGCAATCCGCGATCGTTAATGACGAGATCATGCGACTGAAAAAAATGTATCCCAAAAAACCGGTGTATGTCGTCGTGGAGGATATGTGTGCTTCTGGCTGCTATTACATTGCAGCAGCGGCTGACAAGATTTATGTCAGTGAGGCGAGTATCGTCGGATCGATTGGTGTGCTGATGAGCAGTTTCGGCTTCAAGGGATTGATGGACAAACTGGGTATTGAACGCAGACTGATGACAGCGGGTGAAAACAAGGGACTGCTTGATCCTTTTTCTGCTGAGAATCCCAAACATAACGAATTCACGCAGACGATGCTGAAGGAAATTCACCAGCAGTTCATTCGTGCAGTGCGCACGGGTCGAGGCAATCGACTCAAAGAGTCACCCGAGATTTTCTCAGGGCTGTTCTGGACGGGCAGTCATGCGATTACGATCGGACTGGCTGATGGTCTTGGTTCCGTCAAGAGTGTTGCTCGTGATGTACTCAAGGCAGAAGACATTATTGACTACACCGTTCGTGAAGGTCTGTCCGACCGGGTCTTGAAAAAATTTGGGGCTGCGGTAGGTGAATCTGCAGCGAAAGTGCTGGCAGTCGAAGCCCTCAAGGTGCGCTGAAGCGCTGCGCTTTAGGCACTAGCGGTTTCAGGAAGCGAGCATCAGAAACACAGTGGGTTTTTTGCGGAAATCCGGCATACGGTTTTCCGCAAGCTCACGTTTCCATGATTGCGCCGACATGCGTTGTATAGACTCGTCTTCGAGCGTGAGATGCGTCGCAATGCAGATTTGCGTGCCCGGCTGACAATGCGTGCTTAGCGCCTGCAGCAACGCTTCATTGCGGTAAGGCGTCTCGATAAAAATCTGTGTTTGCTGTTCCTGTTTGGAGCGCTGCTCCAGCTGGCGAATACGGGTGGCGCGCTCGGTGGCATCTGTGGGCAAGTAGCCATTAAACGCAAAATTCTGTCCGCTCAGTCCACTGCTCATCAAGGCTAGCAGAATGGATGAAGGCCCAACCAGCGGACGTATGCGGATACCACGCTCATGCGCAATTCGAACCAGATCTGCTCCGGGGTCAGCGACCGCCGGCACGCCAGCCTCTGACACCAGTCCACCGTTACGTCCTGCTATCAATGGCGCCAGAAGATCAGGCAGAGCCGATGCGGGTGTTTTTACATTGAGCTCGCGTATCTCGATATCCTGCAGGCGCACGCGCAGCGGATGAGTCAGGGCAACCTGATTTAAAAAAGCGCGCGCCGTTTTTGCGTTTTCTGCGACGAAGTAATCCAGATCGGCCGTGATTGCTCGGACATCTGCCGTGAGCACCTGATCCAGGGCGCCTTCACCCAGGCCATTAGGGATGAGAAAAAGTGTGCCTTTCATAGCGTCAGCCACTAAAAAAACCGACGCCAGCACGTCGCAACATGCTCGTTAGTGCAATCAGTGGCAATCCCGTTAACGCCGTTGGATCGTTGCTGTCGATACTTTCGATGAGTGCAATGCCGAGCCCTTCGTTTTTTGCGCTGCCAGCACAGTCATAAGGCTGCTCGATTCTCAGGTAGGCATCGAGCTCGGTATCCGGCAAATCACGCAAACGAACCACTGTCTGGATATTGGCCAGTTGCAAGCTGTGCTCCGCTTGGGGTCGGCTGTCGAGCAAACAGAGTGCTGTGTGAAAAATCACATCTCGGCCACGCATTTTTTTGAGTTGCTCAAGAGCGCGTTCGTGGTTTCCCGGCTTACCGATATGTTCGCCATCAAGGGTTGCCACTTGATCTGAACCGATCACCAGCGCTGGGCCGACCTGAGTGGCTACCGCTTCGGCTTTCGCTTGGGAGAGCCGCAGCGCAGTATCGGGTGGCGTCTCGCCGGCGATGGGTGTCTCGTCCAGATCGGGTGGCAACACCTCAAAAGGTAGCCTCAAGCGGGCCAACAACTCTCGCCGGTAGGCAGAGCCCGAGGCCAGAATCAGTCGGGGAGGGTGCTGGGGTGGCATTACGGACAAATGGGCGGGGGAGAGTGATAAATTGGCCAGACCACTATGGGAATCTGGAATAAACCCTGCTATCATAGCTGGTTTTCCGAAGCATTCCGCTGCAATGAGCGCCAAGATCGTCGACAGCTTAGAGTTCTGCAAACAGGAGCAGCAGTCATCCGGACAAGCGCCGGTTGCCGAATTTGTAAGACTCTCTGCCGAGCTGGTCAGTTCGGCCGGTACGCTGGACTGGGCGATTGCCGGTGGCAGGCATTCAGTGGGTACTCCGCAGCTTCTGCTGAAGGTCAGTGGACAGATTCAATTGGTATGTCAGCGTTGCTTGTCTCCGATGGCGCACCAGATGGCATCCACCTCGACGCTGTTGCTGGCAAAAGATGAGGCGGATGCTGAAGATATTGATTCGCGTCTTGATGATGAGAGCCTGGATGTTATTGTCGGATCGACATCTCTGGATCTGATGGTGCTGGTTGAGGATGAGGCATTACTGGCCTTGCCCTTGTCGCCGCGCCATGAGAAATGTCCAGGCGACGTGCCTACATCCGGCGTGGAAAAGGCGGAATCGCCCTTTGCAGTACTGAAAAAACTCAAATAGTCGCAGTATTGTCGGTTTAGCGATATGGCAGGAACCGACTTACCCTATGTTAAAATTTTGAACTTATTGAATCAGGAGTAAGCCATGGCTGTCCAACAGAACAAAAAAACCCCGTCCAAGCGCGGCATGCATCGTTCGCATGACTTTTTAACATCGCCACCGCTGGCCGTTGAGCCGACTACGGGCGAGACCCATCTCCGTCATCACATCAGCCCGAATGGGTACTACCGTGGTCGCAAGGTCTTGAATACCAAGAACGACGAGTAATTTGTCCACGCAGTAATCATAAAAACCAGCGCGACGCGATCAGCAGCACATTGATACACGCTCTGAATTTGCCTCGCGCCGTTTTTTCATGTGCAAGCCTATCGACAAGGTCAGGTCCTCGAATGAGTGACTCGCACCCGAATCCGGTCAGAAAATCCCACTCCGGATCATGACAATCAAAATCTCCATTGACTGCATGGGCGGTGACCACGGTCCGAAGGTGACTGTTCCCGCTGCACTCGCATTTGCCAACAGCGTTCCTGACGTTGAAATGGTTCTGGTGGGCCGTGAGACATTGGTGCGCGCCGAGCTCGAGAAGCTGGGTGCTGCCAAACATCCAAGACTGTCCGTGGTGCACGCCGAGGAAGTCGTGGAAATGGACGACTCACTTGAAGTCGCATTGCGCCGAAAAAAAGATTCCTCGATGCGAGTTGCCGTCACCATGGTGAAAGACGGTGTAGCGCAAGCCTGTGTATCTGCTGGTAATACCGCTGCGCTAATGGCGGTCTCGCGTTATGTATTGAAAACCCTCCCCGGCGTCGATCGCCCCGCTATCTGCACGATATTGCCCAACCAGAAAGACGGCCCCACGTATGTCCTCGATCTGGGCGCCAATGTTGATTGCGAGCCTCTGCATCTTCATCAGTTTGCGTTGATGGGTTCTGCGCTGGTCTCTGCGGTCGAAAGTCACGCAAGACCCACCGTCGGTCTTCTCAATGTCGGTGAAGAAGATATCAAAGGCAATGAACTGGTCAAGCAAACGGCCGAGTTGCTGCGTGCTGATCACGCAAAAGGCCTGATTAATTTTTACGGCAATGTTGAAGGCAATGACATCTTCGAAGGCACCACTGATATCGTCGTCTGCGATGGATTCGTTGGTAATGTCACGCTGAAAGCCGCCGAGGGTCTGGGGCGCTTGATCAAAGGCGTGATGGTCAGCGAATTGCGCAAGGGGTGGATCAACATGCTGGGCGCACTCATTGCACAGCGGGCACTCAAACGAATCTCACAACGTCTCAACCCCTCCCGCTACAATGGTGCGAGTTTACTGGGCTTGCGTGGCCTGGTATTCAAAAGTCATGGCGGCGAAAGCGCGTATGGATTCGAATGGGCGATACGACGTGCTTATGAGGCGGCTCGACATGATGTGCTGTCGCGTATCGAAACCTCGATTGCCGAGCTGATGCCTCAGCCAGACAGCGCTCTAGAGATCAATCAACAGAAATCGGCATGAGTAAATACACTCGCATTGTAGGCACGGGCAGCTGTTTGCCCCCAAGGCGCGTGAGCAATCACGACATGACAGCGCTTTTGGCGGCCAGAGGTCTTGATACATCGGATGAATGGATTGTCTCTCGCAGCGGCATCTC
>CAMBJI010000024.1 GCA_945867725.1 Bordetella parapertussis | reverse complement strand
CAAGTTCCACATTGTCGATGAATTGCATGGCCAGCAATTGGTCACCCACCATCAAGTGACCCGACACTGGGCGTATGGATTTATCACCTAAGGCCATGCGCAGGAAGGGGCGTGCGCGGTTCATTAATTGTTTAAGTCGTCGACCCTGATCCGCATCGATATCGTTTTGCGTCACCATCGTAAATGACACGGGTGCACGATCCGGTTGTGTGGAACCTGCGACCGTGATGATGAAGCGTTTCAGATCAGCGTCATAGACAACGTTCTTTACCTCGGGCTCACCCGCCATTTCGGAAAGGCTCTCACTGATCGACTGCAACACCAGAGGACGTGGCAATGTTTTCGGCAGGCTGTCCTGGAAATCGCGCAACTTGCGGTTGAGTTGCTCGATTCGGCGGTTGTACGCAATCATCTTGGCTTCTTCGCTGGCGCGCGTAGCTCTTACGCGCTCATTGAATGCAGCAGTGGATTCGAACTCATCGCGCGTGAGCGTGACTTCGGGTGGTGGTCTCGATGCTTCGATCTCGCGTTTTTCGCGACGCAAGTCTTCTGGTAATTCTGCAAGACGCTGCATCTGGGTTTCGCCACGCTTTTGTGCCGCTGCCGCGATATCTTTCCATGCGACCGTGCGCGGCCGGTTGCTAACTGCCTTTCGGCTCCGAGCGCCGATAAGATCGGAGTCAGCAACCCAGACCAAATCGGGACTTCTGCGATATTCCGCCAGCAATCGCCAGCTCTCTGACGCCTTGAATTCGAGCGGGGTCCGTGCGAGAGGACCGGAGACGCTTGCATCCACAACACAATTTTTGCAAACCACGGACAGACTATTCAGGTTGCCAGACTGAGTAAACGCGTCGAAGAGTTCATTACCGATATCAATCGATCCTGAGCCTTGGGCATCGAGCTGTATTTCACGCCGGATCGTGGTCTTCAGTCCATTAATCTCGATTTGCGCGCTTTTCAGCGGAACCGTAACCCACTCAGTCCGGCCAGTGGGTACAGCGCGATCGCGATCAGGCTCTTCGCTCAGCACCTGTGAACTTGTCTCATGACCGAAAGTGTCTTTCAAAAAATTTTTCGGAGCGAGTAGTGGATACAACCCCACCGTAAATGTGGCAGCCAGCGTAGAACCAACAGGATTGGCACGTTTGCCCGTGACCTCGCTGCGCTGTACGATGGGGGCCTCAAATTCTGGTGCGTTGATTTTTTCTCTTAACGCAAAGGTCAGTACGCCACGCTGATCGACATACGCTGATTCAAAGCCCTGAGTTTTTGTGCTGGCCGCGTTCGGATTCAGGTAGCGAGTTTTCCCCGTGACTTTGCTAACCTGGTTGGTGTAGTCACCACCACAGGCGCTTAGCCCGAAGACTGTCACAAGCAGAATATAAATTGAGGACGCGAATCGCGGCGGCATTACATTAACGGCGTTCATGATGAAGATTCTATGGGTTGGCTAGCGTTGAAAAATCATGCCGCGCGCAGCGGTAGACCAGACCGCAAACGAGATAATCATTATAAGAAATTGTAAGGATACGCTGTATCAATAGTTTCGGCGTCGAGCCGATTTTATTGAGACGAATATTCTTAAATTGAAAATAGGGCTGTCTGCCCACTCACGAATAGGCGCGAATTTACTTTGTTTTTAATGTGATAACCATCATCACGCCTGACTGCTGCTATAGTCATTCTTTTAACAATTAACGGCAATTACGCTGCTAATCTATTATTTTTTTACTATCCATGGACGAAGCTAGGGTCAACGACGCCCTCAATGAACTGAAATCCGCCAAAGAGCGACTCGCCAACCTCGAAAAGGACCAGATCGCCCTAGCCGAACGGATTGCGGCAGCGCGCCGCGCTCAGCGGCGCATTGGTTTCTATCTTGGGGGTTTGGTCATTCTATTCGCGCTGATTATGGCCGGCGCCTTTACTTTGCTGGTCTGATTGGTGAGGCTGCGCTTCAGATTTTCAGCCAGAAATTCAGCGCCACAGTATCGAACTCTTGAGTAAATGATCGCGGAAAATTGTCGCAATCGGCGACAACTGCTTGCCCTTGTGGTGCACTACGTGCCATTGCGACTGCAGGGGAAAGCCCTTGATGTTCAATACCGCCACGCCATGTCCTGACGCCTGCCCCTGTAGCGCATGTTGCGAAATCACGGCAACACCCAGACCACCTGCCACGGCTTCCCGAATCGCTTCATTGCTGCCGAGTTCCAGTTTCATCTCTGGGTTGAACCGCAGACTGCGAAAATGCGCATCAGTGGCCATCCGGGTTCCAGAGCCGGGTTCGCGCAGGATAAAACGGCTTGCAGCGAGCTCACGCAAATCCATGGGATCGCGATTGACGGGTTGCTTTTTACGGGGGCCGATCACGACGAGCGGATTGGGCATGAACACCTGATCTTCAAGATCGAACGTGGTCGGTGGCATGGACATGATGTAGAGATCATCGAGATTATCAGCCAGCCGGCTGACAACGCCATCGCGATTAAGTACCTCCAGTGAAATATCGATGGCGGGATATTTTGCGCAGAAGCTGCCCAGCATGCGGGGTACAAAATACTTCGCCGTACTGACCACCGCCACTTTCAGGCGGCCTCGCGTCAAGCCTTTGAGGCCATCGATTTTTTGTTCAAATGCTTCCCACTCGGCCGACATCGCGCGTGCTGTTCGGGCGAGTTCTTTACCCGCTTCGGTCAAATGAACGCGTTTGCCGATTACCTCGTACAAAGGCATGCCAACCGCATTGGCGGCCTCGCGCAGCTGCATGGAAGCAGTGGGTTGAGTCACATGGGTGGCGCGCGCTGCGGCACTGATGCTGCCCATATCGGCCAGTGCCAGCACCAGTCGCAGCTGCCTGAAGGTCATATTCATCGTGTTTTATCTATGATAGACAGCATAAAAATCGATTTTACTCGATTATTAAAAATGCTTATCCTTCGGGCCACAAGGAGGATGTATGCAAAATTTGCTCGACCCGGCAATTCTTTTCTTCGTATTCGGTGTGATCGCTGGCTGGCTGCGCTCTGATCTGGAAATACCAGCAGCCACCGCAAAATTTCTGTCGCTCTATCTTCTGATGGCGTTGGGCCTTAAGGGTGGCTTCGCTCTCGCGGCTTCAGGGCTGAACCCCTCGGTAATGATCAGTCTGTTCGCTGCGATCCTGATGGCTTTCATCGTCCCTGCGCTGGGCTATCTGTTTCTGAGAAACCGGGTGGCGCGATTCGATGCCGCCGCTGTCGCCGCCTCGTATGGCTCGGTCAGTGCGGTGACTTTCGTGACAGCGATGCAATACCTCGAGTCGCAGCAGATGTCTCCGGGGGGCCACATGGCGGTTGCGATGGTGCTGATGGAGTCGCCCGCGATTCTGATGGCGGTACTGCTCGCCAACATGATTCGTCAAAAACAGGCGAGTGCGCAGATGGTCACGGGGCAGGGCGGTACAGCGGCCGTGTCCATGTCGGGGGTGGGCAATTTTTCCACGCCCTCGATGGGCAAGGTGATTCATGAATCCTTCACCAGCGGTGCGCATTTGCTCTTACTGGGTTCGCTGCTGATCGGGTATATGAGTGGTGAAGCGGGCAAAGTCATGATGCAGACCTTTTCAACCGATCTGTTCAAAGGCATGCTGGCCTTCTTCCTTCTGGATATGGGTCTGATGGTGGCGCGCAGCATGCGCGATGTTCAGGGCAAGTCCCGCATTCTGATTGCTTATGCAGCACTGGCGCCGGTGGTTCACGCGGGCATCGCGCTGTTGATCTCGATGTTGCTGTCATTGCCGGTAGCTGATGCGGCGCTCATCATGGTGCTCTCAGCCAGCGCTTCGTACATCGTAGTACCGGCGGTCTTGCGTTATGCGATTCCGGAGGCAAATCCCTCGCTCTATTTGGGCCTGTCGCTCGGCGTCACTTTTCCGCTGAATATTCTCTTCGGTATCCCGGTCTATACGGAGGTCGCCAGGAGGGTGCTTGGCTGAGTGAGACTTCTTTTTTTGACAAGGTGTGTCCCGGACTGCTCTGCAGGAATTTCCTAAAGCAGTTATCTTTGGAGCACTGGCTTCAAGGCGCCGGGACAATATCTTCAAAATAAAAAATGGGAGTCATCCATGCCGGAGCTTTTTCGCGCACGTAAAGCGCAGCACGCAAGGCTGGCGCGAACGATCGTGTTCGTCGGCCTTTTTGTCGCGGGGGCAGTAAACGCGACCATTATGGACGGTGACAATCCTCTTGAATTGTTTGATTCTGCGCGCAACTTTACCGTCACATCCAAGGTCACCTGGTTCCCAGTGGACAATATCCAGGCGACCTGCAATCGCGAGGCCAAGATACGCGGCTACGCCGCGTATGATTACGAGGTGAAAGCCTGCTCATTTTATGAAAATGACGTGTGTATCGTGTTCACTCAAAAAAAGCTGAACATGCATACGCTGGGCCATGAGGTGCGCCACTGTTTTCAGGCCAACTGGCACGAATAAGCGCTTGGAGACACTTGTTTCGTCATAGCGATTGCGGTGTTTGCATCTTTTGTAGATCACCGGTACGTCGTATAAATTTTCTTCTGAACCCTCGACATCGTCTGTCTTGCGCAAGACGACTTTGATGTTGCAACTTGCCCACGCCGGAACGATGCATTGCAAACGCAATTTGCGTCGCGCGCAGCTGAGATTTTGTTATTAACTTATGACTCAATCCAGCGGAGGTAAGATGAATCCAAGCATTCGCAGCCCTGAACATTTCTTTGCCTACATGCCCTGTGCAGACACAGAAAATGTGTTGCCGACTAATGACAGCGTTATTGGTTGCCAGAAGGTGAAAGCAGAGATCGATGGTAAATCCAGATCGGTAGTAGTGTTCACCAGAATCCCAATTTCCGAGTTCAATCAATCTGCATGGGCTAAAAAATCAGCAGCTGAAGCAATCGAACACATGGGTGTTTTGTTTAAAATCACCGGCGTTTCCAAAACAAACCTCAACAATGCTTTGCAAGCGCTCAAGCACCGTCCTGATGGATTGAATTCAATGGATGCTCTCGCCACACTGGATTTTGAGAGCAGTGCCGTTGCACGGCTTGGGATGCCCATGATTGGTTCACTCAAAGACTTGAGTGAGAACATACCGTCGGCAGAGAGCACCTACAAACAAGGACTCAAAAAAGCTTTCGAGTCCGATGCGATTGCGGACAATCCCCGGCTAGCCAATGAAGACGCTGAGCTTGGCGAACTTTCCAGAACAGAAAATCCCAAGGAGTCCGATGTAGGACTCAGAATCATCAAAAAAAATGTGAAAGTCCCTGCTAGCTGGCTGAACAATAGTGGCGTAAAGGATGACGGCAAACCGCCAAAAACCTGACAGCAAGACGCATTGCGCGTGGAGTAGCCTCAGGGGAGCGTGCCAGCATGGCGGCCCAGATGCGCTGGGTGGTTGTCAAACTCGGACTTGCCCAGCGCCCTCTGAGAATCCTGTGATCAGTTTTCCTGATTCAGCCGCTTTACCCAATCCTCAATCGCATCAGTGACATTTTTTGATCCGCAGAACTCGGGTATCTTGTCTACCGCCGTGATGAGCAAGCTACGAATGAACTTCGTGTCTTTGTCTGAGTAGCAGTAACCGATTTGCTGATCGGAGGCTTTAAGCATCGCGTCATGCTTACGCTTGCCGTCCTTGGCTTGCGTCAGAAATTCAGCCGAGCATTTCTTCTCGTACTTTCCAGCGACCAGCGAGCCCATGTAGGTGGTGATTAGCAAAGCACTATCATCGTAGGTTTGAAATTTGCACTGCGCGTAATTCGGGTTGGACGAATCAGGCGAGATTTCGAAAATATTTTGTGCGCTGGCGGCTTGCATGGTGAGCAGTAGTGCTGCGCCGAAAATCAATTGCTTCATGGGTTCTGCCTCAGATAAGTTATTGTGTTTATAATTTGTTGATATTGCGGGGTTGTTTTAATTTTCCACAGAATATTACTTTAACCCGATTGGGCCGCTCGTGGGTGGTGTGCGAAATCAGTTCATGGGCTTGAATTGCTGAAGCCCGCCAGCATCAGACCGTACAGATTCGCCTGACCTACCTGTCCACCTTTGAGCAGTACTTCCTTGTCGTGTATCAGCGGGTCATCGGACACCAGCGTGCAGACATGGGCATTTTGCCCGAAGTCACTGGCTTTGATTTCCAACGCGCTGGCGCGTATGTCGCGCATGGTGAAGCTGGATGAGTCCCCGCCCGCGACCACCAGTCTTTGCAAGCCAGCCTGTGCGAATGCCACACGCGCCAGTCGCGCGAACAGAGAGCCGATACGCTGCGCCATCGCCGATGCGCTCAAAGCTTGAGCCGACGCTGCTGAAACCAGAGCATCATCAGGGCCCTCTGCGGTGAACACGACCACACTGGTGCCGGATTTCAAAGCATCCAGCATGCGGTTCTCCAGCACGTCCAGCGCGTCAGTATCTTGACCCGTCAACAGACTCAGATCCGCACGCATGGTCAGAAAGCCAGCCTCTCGCGCCCATGCGATCTGCTCTGCCGACAAGGAAGAACAACTACCGGAGAGCACCAGCAACCGGTCAACTGCATCCAGCTTGTGAGTCGGCTGGCTTGATTTCAGTCGTCCGGACTGGCGTAACCATGCGCCAAGTCCATGAGCAAAACCCTGCGCGGCCATCGCGCACACTTGACGTTGTTGCGATACATGCCACAAGCTGGCAGCCGCAGTCATCACTTGCTTTAGCGTGTAACCATCGAACACCACACTGTCTTGCGCGAGGAGCTCTGTTGCAAGTGCATCGGGGCTTGCTTCGAAATGATCCAGCGAGCGCAAATCCACCGCATGGGACGGGGTGAAACCTTGCTGCGTGAGAACCAAAGATAAATCTGATTCATTCATTGGCGTCACCGGATGACGCGACATCACGGGATGACGATCGAGTCGATACACCGCTGCGCCTGCGCGTGCGTAGTGATGACCAAACATGGTGTAACGGCCGAACTCAGGCGTGGCTGCGAGCACGGGTATCAGACTAGCCGGCCAGCACGCTTGCATCAGTTGTATCGCATAGCCCAAACTGCCGGTATGGGGTGATGAATCAAAGGTAGAGCAGCATTTGTACTGAACTAGTGGCACCTTAAGTTGCCGGAATTTTTCCAGCATTGGCGTCAGTTCGGCACGCATGCCATCAAGTTCAAGCGAGCGCGCTGTGCCTGCCACGCCGACCACGTCGTAGTTTCGGGCGGCGTGTTCAAGGCCATCCACGCCGGGATCTGAAAAAAACAAAACCGTCTTCAGTCCATGCCGCGCATATTGGGCAGCGTTATCTGAGGCGCCGGTAAAATCATCGCCATAGAACAGGACTTTGGCCCGCAAGGCTTTGCTCACGTCGTTCATGATTTCATTTCCTCATGAGCGCGAAAATTCAACAGCGCTCACCTGAATTTTTCCAGTGCTTCACGTAATTCGCGATGCGTCTTCGCTGCGACATCCAGCGGCACTCCTTCGATGGCCGCTGACCAGGATTGGCGCAGGGCGCTCACACCCGCAGTAATGCCACCGGGATGCGCGAACAATCCACCACCGGCGAGAAAAATCAGATCAGTCGATTGCAGCCGTTCCCACGTAGGCGCTGCCTGCCTGACAGTTTGACCCGAAGAGAACACCGGCATGATCGTGCAGGGTTTGTCAGCAAACATCGGTGTCATGCAAGCGCGCGCTGAAGTGATGACACTGTCGTCATCTTCTTGGAACTTATTGGCGATGCCATTGACATGCATATGATCCACGCCAGCCAAGCGCCACAACTTCTGCCATGCCGTGTAAGACCAGCCCGCTTGCAAATAGCCCCAGCCGTTGCGATGCGCATGAATCGGTAATTGCGCATGACGGCGAAAGGCATTAAAGCCCGCCATACCGACAGAATTCAGACTCAGCATCACGGCAGTGCCACCGAGCTGCTGTACCAGATCATGGCGGCGTTTCATCTCATCGAGTTCGCCGGTGAGATTGAAGGCATACATCACTTTTTTACCTGATCGTTCAGCATGACGATTGATCGCCGCCATCGACAAGGTCACGCGCTCATCAAAAGGGCAGGCCGGTCCATCTGCCTGCAGTTCATCATCCTTGATGAAATCTACGCCAGCCTCGCACAGCTGCGCCACAATATCTGCAGTGGTTTGCGCACTCAGTCCCACCGAGGGTTTGATGATGGTGCCGACCAACGGCCCATGTTGCACACCAGTCAGCGCACGCGTGCCCGCGATGCCAAAGGCCGGGCCCGGATAAGCTTGCGCGAACGCGGGCGGCAGCGTCATATCCATCAGCCGCAGTGACCGTACCGGTTTGAGTTCGTACAGATTGCCGGCAATCGTAGCCATCAGGTTGGGTAGTGATGGCCCGAGATTTTCCAGTGGCCACGACAGCTTGAGCTCATAGCGTTGGGCGTCGCCACTACTTGCCTGATCGAGCGCGGTGATTTCATAACGGGCGGCGGCGCGCGCCTTGAGCGCTTCATCTTCACCGGGAATGGCAACGAAAGTTCCCGAGGATTGTTCGCCCGCGATCATTGCGGCGGTTGCTTCCGGATCATCCGCCGTTTCAAGATGGTAAACGGCTTCGATGCGCATGCTGGTACGGTTGTTCATCGTTCAAAGACCACGTGCGCCGCTGGATAAAAATCCACCATCGACTGGCATGGCAATACCGGTGATGTAAGCAGCATCTTCGGAAGCGAGAAATTGCACGGCAGCGCCGACCTCGGATACCGTGCCATAGCGATTCATTGGAATCGCTTTCGAATACTCAGTGCGAAACTGCTCGGTATGCAGTAGTTGCGTCATTGGCGTATCCACAGGCCCCGGTGCGACCGCATTGGCGGTGATGCCATGTTCGGCGAGCTCAACGGCCATTTGTCGTGTCAATGCAATGACGGCGCCTTTGGAGGTGCCATAGGCCGTGCGACCGGTACCTACCGCGCGCATGCCGGCCACCGAGGCGATATTGATGATGCGCCCCCACTGATGACGCATCATCAGACGCGCTGCGTGCTGACTGCAGAGCAGCGTACCGGTGACGTTGATGTTCATGGTGCGCTCGAAATCTGCGAGCGGGAAATCGATAAACGGGAAGACTTTGGCAACGCCTGCGCAATTAACCAGAATGTCGCAGCGGCCATGCTTGTTTGTAATCGCATCAAAAGCGTTGGCGATTATGTCGGGATTGCCTACGTCAATGGCAATCGCAGTGACAGAGAGCTGCTGCGTATGTAACTTCGCGACCATGGCAGCGCTGGCTGCTTCGTCGCGATCGGCAATGACCACGTGATGACCGACACGTGCCAGTCGTTCGACAACTTCAGCACCGATACCCATAGCGCCACCCGTCACGACAGCCACGCGCGCAGTAGACCTGACTTCCTGATTCACTCTTTCCCCCGATACTGCAGTTTTATTTTTATCTCATCCGCAACGGGCATCCCGTCGATGAGATCATTGATTTTTTGATGTTGATTTGGTCGCTGGGCGCGCCATCTTGGATGCAAAGATATCACACCGAACACGCTTATCGGCCGTCGGACTGCCTGCCTTGAACTTGTCAGGTCGCTATCCCGGGCCCGCCGCGACTGACGCGCGCTGCAATGCGACATTCGGTTTTGCGTATCATGCAGGCTGACCATAATAAGGAGAGCGACCATGCGCGCCATATGTTTACTGATGGGGCTGTTTGCGGCTGCAGCTGCTGTTGCGGATACCGTCAAGACCTTCCGAGATTGCCCGACTTGTCCCGAGATGGTTGTGATTCCCTCAGGTAGCTTCGTAATGGGCACACCGGACGCCGCACGATCGGCACCGAACGACAGCGGTAATGACAAGGAAAAGCCCGCACGAACCTTGCAAATGAAATCCTTCAGCCTCGGCAAATATGAAATCACTCAGGCTGAGTGGGTCGCTGTCATGGGCGACAACCCGAGTGAGAATGAAGGTAAAAATTTCCCCGTTGATCATGTGAACTGGGAGATGGCACAGAGTTTTGTGGAAAAACTGAGCAAACTCACCGGCAAGAAATATCGATTGCCCAGCGAGGCAGAGTGGGAATATGCTGCGCGCGCCGGCACGTCAAAGGAGTACTACGATAGCGACGAGATGGCTTCACTCGATGCGTACGCGTGGTTCAATGCGAATTCAGACAAGGAAGTGCATGCGGTTGGGCTGAAAAAGCCCAATCGACTTGGTTTGTACGACATGCACGGCAATGTATGGGAATGGACGCAAGACTGTTGGAACCCAAACTATCAGGGTGCGCCCGAAACGCAGGTCGCATGGGAACAGGGTAATTGCGAGTATCGAGTTAACCGCGGTGGCTCTTGGTCTAATGTTGCACGTATGCTCAGGTCAGCTTTCCGTTCGCGTTTTGCGGCCACGCTTAAAAGTCCTTATTTCGGACTTCGAGTGGCCAGATCGGACTGATTGCCTATGCTGGCAAAGAGCGATGCATGGAAAGTTATTTTATGAATAACTTTCCACTTTTGTTTTTATAGTTATCGCCGGTCTGTTGATATCATCTGCTTCATCACTCAATAAGTCTCGCGCATGCTTTTCCCCACCGTTGAATTCGCATTATTCTTTTTGCTGGCCTTCGCGCTCGCTTGGGGAACGGTACGAAGCCATGTAACGCACAAGCGCGTGCTGCTAGTACTGAGTTATTTTTTCTATGGTTTCTGGGACTGGCATTTCCTGCCGCTGTTGTTCACGATATCTCTGTATGGCTGGATCGCGGCCAAAGGTATTGAGCGAGGTACGCACAAGCGCCGCTGGCTAATCGGCGGCATCGTCGCCTGTCTGCTGACGCTGGGCTGGTACAAGTATCTGGGCTTCTTTCTTCAGAATTTTCTCAATCTCGCTAACGGCCTGGGTATTGAACTGCAGGTATCCGTCAGCTCGCCCATCCTGCCGCTGGGTATTTCGTTCATGAGTTTCCATGCGATCTCGCTGATGATCGATGTGTGGCGCGGCAAACTCGAACGTGCGCCATCGCTTGAAGATGTACTGCTTTACGTCGCATTTTTTCCGCAACTGATCGCTGGTCCGATTTTGCGTGCATCCACCTTCATGCCGCAGTTGCAGAAGGCACCAGATCCTTCGCGTATCGAAATATCACGAGCGCTGTTGTTGATTGCCATAGGACTGTTCAAGAAAGTAGTCATCGCCAATAGTCTGGCCACACTGATGGTGGACGATGTCTTCGCCAATCCGCAAAGCTTCAGTGCAAGTCAGGTGTTGTTAGGTGTTTACGGTTATGCAGCTCAGATTTATTGCGATTTTTCTGGCTACACTGATATCGCGATCGGCTGCGCGTTACTGCTGGGGTATCGATTTCCGGATAACTTCGATAATCCCTATCGCAGCGCGTCGCCTCAGGAATTTTGGCGGCGCTGGCACATATCCCTCTCAACCTGGTTGCGTGAATATCTATTCATTCCGCTCGGTGGCTCGCGTCAGGGCGAGTGGCTCAATGTGCGCAATCTATTCATCACCATGCTGCTGGGCGGGCTTTGGCACGGCGCTGCGTGGAATTTCGTGGTGTGGGGAATCTGGCATGGGACGCTGCTGGCCCTACACCGCGTCTGGGACAATTACTGGTATGCGAGAGGTGATGATGCCTGGCGGGATACTGACCAGTGGCGTTATGCGTCGCGCTTTTTTCTATTCCATGCGGTCTGCGTTGGCTGGATTTTCTTCCGCGCGGCTGATCTTGGGCAGGCCTTCGCGGTGATGCAGCAACTCGTTGCGGGCAGCTGGCACTGGGATCTGGCGCCCGGTATGCTGCTTTGTGTGTTGATGGGCATCGGCATGCATTACCTGCCGTCGCGTGTCTTGTTGCGCGCGCAGCTCGTGGGCATGCGCATGCCTGCGATAGCGTTGGGTGCCTTGTTTGCCATTTCGCTGACAGTGATTGAGGTTCTTGGTCCCAGCGCGCCTGCACCTTTCATTTATTTTCAGTTCTGATCATGGTGCGTTCCACTTCAATCAACAATGTCATTCGTGCACTTGTGTCAGCTTTGCTGGTGGCATTGCTGCTCGAGGCAGCGGGCCTGGCGGTCTGGGCAGAGCGACTGGAAGTGGGCGCATTGCGCAATATTGCTCAGCCCGTCACACAGACATGGCAGCGCATCGTGACCGGATTGCACTTGGACGCGCCACGACGCGTCGCGCTTGGTCTGAGGGAACGATGGTCGACGACGTTGATGCCCTTGGACGACAGTATGGTGACTGCCGAGAATTCGGCCTCGGCCAATATGCAAACGTCATCGCCAACAGTTCCACCTGTCAAAGCATCAAGGGACTCAAAACGCAAATCTCGTCAACAAGCTATTGAGAAAAAACCGACCACAAAAGCTGCGGATCAATTGCGAGTGGTCACTCCGATCGCTTTGCAATCGACACAGGTCGCGCTGGTGGGTGATTCCATGATGGCAGTGGGTTTGGCGCCGGTTTTACGTCGCAATATGGCCGGTGTGAGTGGTGCGCGTTTTGTGCGGGCCTATCGATCCGGCACGGGACTCGGCAGGCCGGATGTCTTTAACTGGCCCGCCCAGTACCCCCAGCTCATTGGTGCAGCGCGACCCGGACTGGTAATTTGCGCGATCGGTGCCAATGATGCGCAAAATTTCC
>CAMBJI010000023.1 GCA_945867725.1 Bordetella parapertussis | reverse complement strand
ACTCTTTCACTTTTTCCTGCACCTTCGGCATGCGCGACATGCCGCCGACGAGGATGATGTCATCGATATCGGATACCTTCACGCCAGCATCCGCAATCGCGATACGGCAGGGTTCAATCGTGTTTGCAATTAGCTCTTCGACCAGCGATTCCAGTTTAGCGCGCGTAATTTTCAGATTCAGGTGCATGGGCGCACCGTTGGCCATTGCAATATAAGGCTCGTTGATTTCGGTCTGCTGGGACGAGGACAATTCAATCTTCGCGCGCTCAGCCGAGGCCTTGATACGCTGCAGCGCGATAGGGTCCTTGGCCAGATCCAGGCCGTTGATCTTTTTGAATTCTTCGATAATGTGATCGATCAGACGCTGGTCAAAGTCTTCACCACCGAGGAAAGTGTCGCCGTTGGTGGAGAGCACTTCAAACTGCATTTCGCCATCGACATCAGCAATTTCGATGATAGAGACGTCAAAAGTACCACCACCAAGGTCATAGACCGCAATCTTGCGATCGCCCTTGCCACCTTTATCCAAACCAAACGCTAGTGCCGCTGCAGTCGGCTCGTTGATGATGCGCTTAACATCGAGACCCGCGATACGGCCGGCATCTTTGGTGGCCTGACGTTGCGCGTCGTTGAAATAAGCAGGCACCGTAATGACAGCCTCGGTGACTTCTTCACCGAGATAGTCCTCGGCCGTCTTTTTCATTTTGCGCAGCACTTCAGCAGAAATCTGCGGCGGCGCGAGTTTTTTGTCGCGCACGGCAATCCACGCGTCACCGTTATCAGCCTTCATGATTTCGTAGGGCATGAGTCCGATGTCTTTCTGGACTTCCTTCTCGTCAAATTTACGACCAATCAGGCGTTTGACAGCAAACAGTGTGTTTCTGGGGTTGGTGACCGCCTGACGTTTCGCCGGTGCGCCCACAAGAATTTCACCATCTTCCTGATACGCGATGATCGACGGCGTAGTACGTGCGCCTTCCGAATTCTCGATGACCTTGGGTTGGCCGCCTTCCATAATGGCGACGCAGGAATTGGTGGTCCCGAGGTCAATGCCAATGATCTTGCTCATAATGATGTCCCTTCAAAAACTGATTAGCTAACTGAATGACGATGAAATGCGGTGCTTTGTCGCAATTTCAAGTCCGGTTACTGTGAAACGGTGACCAGCGCGGGGCGCAGCAGGCGGTCGGAAATCATGTAGCCCTTCTGCAGCACGCTGACGACGGTATTCGCTTCCTGCTCTGCGGCGACCATCGAAATGGCCTGATGTTTCATGGGGTCGAGCTTTTCACCTACCTGCGGGTTGACCTCGATCAGACGGTTGCGCTCGAACGCACTGGAAAGCTGCTTAAGCGTCATTTCCACGCCCTCTTTGAGCGATTCAATCGAAGGCGTTTCAATTTTCAGCGCCATCTCCAGACTGTCTCTCACCGGTAACAAGGCCTCGGCAAAACTTTCCACCGCAAATTTATGGGCCTTGGAAATATCTTCCTGAGCGCGGCGGCGGATGTTTTCCGCATCGGCCTTGGCACGCAGAAAAGCATCCTGTGCCTCGGCCAGTTTGGTCTCAAGCTCGGCGAGCTGGCGAGCCAGAACCGGCATTTCTCCGGCCGCTGGCGCTGATACGTTCTCAGCAGCAACAGGCTCTTTCGCCGGCTCAGTCACCGGTTCAGTCACCGGTTCCGATGCGCCCGGGTTCGTCTGGCCGCTAGAAGGGTTTTCGCCTTGATTCATAAAATCTCCTGCCATTTCAATAACTTAGATGCACTTTCCCGCCGGAATCAGCGAAACGCACACCTGATCTGAATAACAACTCGCTGGTTATGGGGATAGCACGCAGATTTTCAAGACGGCAGCAAAGGTACCGGCAAAAAAATCGGGGGCCTTCAGGCCCCCGAGGAAATGGAAAGGAATCTCAGTTTTCTGCGCCCAATGTAAGCGCCCACTGCCTTCCTATCTCTGCATCCGCCTTGCGAGCTTCCTGCTCGGAAGGCGAACTCGCAGTTGGCCATCCGCCCAGATGCTGTTCGACTACGGCAGCCATGGCTTCTATCCATTGCGGATTCTCGTTCAGGCAGGGGATATAGTGAAAAGCGCTGCCGCCGGCTGCCAGGAAGTCGTCTCTGGCTTCCATGGATATTTCTTCCAGAGTTTCAAGGCAATCGCTGGTGAAACCGGGGCACATGACATCGACGCGCCCCACGCCCTCCTCCGCCAACTTTTCGAGCGTGGGCGCGGTGTAGGGCTGCAACCACTCGGCCTTGCCGAAACGGGACTGAAAGGTGACGAGATATTCCTCCTTGCTCAGCCCGAGTTTGCCAGCCACCAGACGCGCAGTTTTGTAGCACTCGCAATGGTAGGGGTCACCCAGCAACAGTGTGCGCTTGGGTACGCCGTGGAAACTCATGACCAGTTTGTCGGGACGGCCGTGCTGCTCCCAGTGCGCACGCACGGTTGCGGCAAGTGCTTCGACGTAGCCCTCATGATCGTGGTAGTGCTTGATCAGCCTGAGCTCCGGGGTATTACGCACGCGCGTGTAATGAGTGAAGACGGTGTCGAAAATCGACGCCGTGGTGGTGCCCGAGTACTGCGGATAGGCAGGCAAGACCAACAGGCGGTCGCAGCCCTCGGCCTTGAGCTGGTCGAGTACGGCGGGCAAGCCCGGATTACCGTAACGCATCGCATACACCACACGCACATCGTGGCCGCGCGCGGTCATGGATTGCTGCAGTAGAGCCGCCTGGCGCTCGGTGTGGATCTTGAGGGGCGAGCCTTCGTCGGTCCAGATCGATGCGTATTTTTCTGCCGACTGGCGCGAACGAAAGGGCAAGATGATGCCGTTGAGGATGATCCACCAGATCAACCGGGGGATTTCAACAACGCGCGGATCTGCCAAAAACTCTTTCAGATAGACCCGCACCGCCGCCGCGGTGGGTGCGTCGGGGGTGCCGAGATTGGCCAGCACCACGGCGGTCTTGCTGACCGTGCCGTGACGATAGGAGGGTTCTGGGTTGAAGCCCATTCGGGTCATGCCTTTCTGATTCTTGTTGATTTTTGTTAATGCTTTGCTGGTACTAAAGGAGGAAAACCGTGTCAGGATGCCAGCAGCTCGCGGGCATGTTTGCGCGTGGTGGCGGTGATTTCCAGGCCGCCGAGCATACGCGCGATTTCTTCGACGCGATGGCTGGCGGACAGTCTGTCGATCCGCGAAACAGTGCGACCGTCAGGCATCGTACCCTTACTGACTTGAAAATGCTGGGAGGCCTGGCTGGCGACCTGCGGCAAGTGGGTCACGCACAGTACCTGCCGATCCTGACCCAGACGCTTGAGCAGCCTACCGACCACCTCGGCGACACCGCCGCCGATTCCGCTGTCGACCTCATCAAAAATCAGGGTGGGCGTGGCGGTGGCGCTGGAGGCAATGACGGAAATGGCGAGCGCAATGCGCGCCAACTCACCGCCGGAGGCCACTTTGGCCAATGAGCGCGGGGTGGTGCCGGCATGGCCGGCGACCAAAAACTCGACCTGCTCCTGTCCATGGGCGGCGGGTTCGCAGACTTGCAAGGCGATATCAAAACGACCACCCGACATCGACAGATCCTGCATCGCCGCAGTCACGGCGCCCGCCAGAGATTTCGCCGCTTTCGTGCGCGCCTTGGTCAGTTTGGTCGCGAGGGATTGATACGCATCGGCCAGTTTTTGCTCCTGCGCGCGCATGGCATCGATATCGCTTGCATCCGATAGTTGCGCCAAACGCTCGGACAAACGCGCATGGGTATCGGGTAGATCCTCGGCGGCCACCTGAAACTTGCGCGCCGCGCCGTGAATGGCTTCAAGCCTTGCCTCTACCGTGCGCAATCGCTCGGGATCCAGCTCTATGCGGCCCAGGTAATCATTCAGCGCATAAACCGCTTCCTGTAACTGTATGCGCGCCGGCTCCAGTGCGTCGAGTACAGGACGCAGTTTGTCATCGATATCGACCAGCTTGCCGAGC
Organism: Bordetella parapertussis; assembly: GCA_945867725.1. GTDB lineage: Bacteria > Pseudomonadota > Gammaproteobacteria > Burkholderiales > Burkholderiaceae_D > Pernthalerella. The sequence goes on along the minus strand of CAMBJI010000023.1, from coordinate 8,990 downwards.
TTTTGCTCGATCGCACTTACCTGCGACAGCACGGGTGAAGAATCGCTCTCAGAAAGCACCGTCAGTGCATGCTGAGCGCCATCGATCAGACTGGCGGCATGCGAGAGGCGACTGTGCTCGTTGCTGATATCCGTCCACTCACCGGGGCGCACGGCGAGCTTTTCCAGCTCACCCACCTGCCACTCCAGACGCTCGCGCTCCAGCAGCACCTGCTTTGCATCACGTTCGAATTCCTCCCGCTGACGCACCAAGGCGCGCCAGCTTTTATAAGCAGCAGCGACCGCGCGAGTCTCATCCTGCAAACCAGCATGTGCATCCAGCAGCAGTCGTTGGGCATCGGCTTTAAGAAGTGACTGATGCGCATGCTGACCATGAATATCGACCAGCAACTCACCGAGCTCTCGCAACTGAGTCACTGTCGCAGTGATGCCATTGATAAACGCCTTCGAGCGACCACCATTGTCAATAACGCGCCGCATGAGAAGCGCGCCTTCCTCGCCAGTCAGGGCGTTCTGATCCAGCCATTCGCCTAGTACCGCGTCAAAAGGACCCGCAAACTCAGCCGTGATGTCCGCGCGCGCCGCACCTTCGCGCACAACGCTGGCATCCGCGCGACCACCGAGCGCCAGCGTGAGCGCATCAATCAGAATGGATTTACCCGCCCCCGTTTCGCCAGTAAAGACGGAAAAGCCAGCCGAAAGATCGATTTCTATTGCATCGACAATGACGAAATCATGAATGGCGAGGGTGCGCAGCATGTTGAAAATGAATTTGCGTCAGAAAGGTGGGGAAATCAGGCGGACCGCTCAATTAGGAGCAGCTGCACTGGCCCATCATTTTAGCTGACCAAGCACCGAAGGATATTCATTCCAGTGCAGTTTCTCGCGCAGCGTATCGAAATAATTCCATCCTTCGGGGTGCAAGAAGGTCACGGTGTGCGCCGATCGGCGGATCAGCACCCGATCATGCTGAGAAAGACTGGTCAGTGATTGCATATCGAAATTGACGCTGCTCTCACCCGGACTGACCAGTTCAATACTAATTTCGTGATTATCAGAAAGAACAATCGGCCGGTTCGACAGTGCGTGCGGCGCGATTGGCACCAGTACCACGCCGCCCAGTTCGGGCTGCAATATCGGCCCGCCGGCTGCCAGCGCATAGGCGGTTGAACCTGTCGGTGTAGACACAATCAGTCCATCGGAGCGTTGGTTGTACATGAAATGGCCGTCCACTTCGACACGCAGCTCAACCATGCCCGCACCGGCGCCGCGCGAGACGACCACGTCATTAAACGCCAGACCATGAAAAATCTGCTGACCATCGCGTACCACCACACCCTCGAGCAGCGTACGCCGCTCGGACGTGAGCTTGCCGTCCAGAATTTCGCCCAGCACCGACAGCATGTGTTCCGATGCAATATCGGTCATGAAACCCAGGCGGCCCTGATTCACGCCAATTAATGGCACGCCATAAGGCGCGAGCTGGCGCGCAATACCCAGCATCGTGCCATCGCCGCCGACCACAATGGCCAGATCGGCGCGTTTGCCAATCTGCTCTGGCGTAACGGACAAGGCCTCGGGACGCTGGATGTCGCGCGCGGTTTCATCTTCAAAAACCACGCGGTGTCCGCGATCTTCCAGAAAACCGGCAAGCTCAAGCACCGAGCCCTTGCCGCTGGACTCGCCATGTTTACCGATGATCGCAATCGTGTGAAAACGACCGGTTGAAGTGAGGGTGGAATTCGACATGCACGGGATTAGACCATAATTGGCGGTCTGAATGAATCACCGGAAACCGCCATGAATGCCCCCGCACACGAACCCATACGGGCTTTGCTGTTTGATCTCGATGACACATTGTGGCCAATCACCCCGGTTATTGAGCGCGCCGAGACGCTGCTGTTCGATTGGCTGAGCGAGCAAGTTCCGCTGGTCACAGAGCAATACACAATCGCTGCCATGCGCGCACGTCGCAGCGAACTCATGGCCGCAAACCCTCGGTTCAGGGTTGATCTCTGGGCCCTGCGTCATGCAGCGCTGCATGAAGCGTTTGTGGCCTGCGGGGCAGATACGACGCGTATTGACGAGGCGATGGACGTATTCACGACAGCGCGCAATCAAGTCACGCTGTTCGATGACGTACTTGTTTGCCTGCCCCGCTTGGCAGAGCGGATTACGCTGGGATCACTTACCAATGGTGCGGCTGACTTGCGACAGATTGGCCTGGACCACCACTTCAGCGTATCGCTCGCCGCACATGAAATTGGTCGCGCCAAACCAGATCCTGCCGTGTTTCATGCGGCCTGCGAGGCGCTCGCACTCCCAACCTCGCAAGTTGCTTACGTGGGCGACGACTTGCGACTCGACGTGGAGGGCGCGCAAAAGGCAGGACTTACAGGAATCTGGTTGAATCGACATGAGACAGAAAAATCAGAACAACAGGCACACATCGAACCCGATGCTACGCTTGCATCGCTACATGAACTCGAACAGTGGCTGCATCTGCGCAGCACTAATCGTTAAGATTGCTAGCGAACGACGCTCACTATGGCTAGAATAGAACACATGCAACTCGATATTCGCGCACAAACACTGCTAAAAGCACTGGTTGAACGCTACATAGCTGATGGTCAACCTGTTGGATCACGCTCGCTAGCAAAAATTTCCGGCCTGGATCTCTCGCCAGCGACGATACGCAACATCATGTCCGACCTCGAAGAACTGGGGCTGGTAGCCAGCCCCCACACCTCGGCAGGTCGAGTGCCTACGCCGCGCGGCTACCGCCTGTTTGTAGACAGTCTGCTCACGGTGCAAAGTATTGACGAAAGCTCGTTGGAATCACGGTTTCAGTCCGGCGCATCCCCACAAAAAATCATTGCGAGTGCAGCACAGGTATTGTCATCGCTCTCCCAATTTGCCGGCGTGGTGCTGACCCCCCGAAGGGAAATGCATTTCCAGCAAATCGAATTCCTCAGACTCTCCGAAAAACGTATTTTGCTCGTCATCGTTGCGCCAGATGGCGATGTGCAAAACCGCTTGATGCTGACCGATATCGATTACACACCGGCGCAGCTAGTGCATGCGGCCAACTACATCAATCAGCACTATGCAGGGCTCTCTTTTGATGATGTGCGCATACGACTAAAAGAAGAACTGAAACAGCTTCAAACCGACATGACCCGTCTGATGCAGGCAGCTGTTGAAGTGGGAAGCGATGCCATGACCAGTGGTGGCGAAGATATCGTCATCTCGGGCGAGCGCAATCTGTTGTCAATCGAAGATTTGTCATCGAATATGAGTTCGCTGCGCAAACTCTTCGACATCTTCGAGCAAAAAACCACGCTCACTGCCTTGCTCGACATGTCTAGCAAGGCGACCGGCGTGCAGATTTTCATCGGCGGCGAATCGCAACTGATGCCACTTGAATCCATGAGTGTGGTGACCGCGCCCTATGAAGCGAATGGCAAGATCGTCGGAACGCTCGGCGTCATAGGCCCGACCCGCATGGCCTACGAACGTGTGATTCCTATTGTCGATATCACGGCAAGGCTTTTGTCGAACGCCTTGTCGCATCCCTGAACAGCGACGCTGCTCAGGTCAGGTACGGTGCGGACAATTGTCCTTCACACAATTACCGTACAAAGCGAGCGCGTGCTCAGTGAGCTTGAAGCCCCGCTCCCCGGCGATGCGATGCTGACGTTTTTCAATTTCGTCATCAAAAAACTCTTCCACCAGGCCGCAGTCCAGGCAAACCAAGTGGTCATGATGCGAGCCCTCATTGAGCTCGAAAACGGCCTTGCCGGACTCGAAATGGTTACGACTCAGAAGCCCGGCCTGCTCAAACTGGGTGAGCACCCGATAAACGGTTGCCAGACCGACATCTAGATTTTCAGCCAGCAGCAGCTTGTAGACATCTTCGGCGGACAGGTGTCGCACCGTACTGCTCTGGAAGATCTCAAGGATTTTCAGTCGGGGCAGCGTGGCCTTCAATCCACTGGACTTCAGGTCGGAAGGGTAAGTCGGCATGATTTCGATAAAGGTAACGTGAACTGCTTTATCATATAGCGTTTTGGCCAGTGCACTCAATTCACCTACTGAACACCATGATTCTCCCGTTCGCGCGTCCAATGAGAAATGTACTGCTGATCGCACTCGTCGCCGTGAGCCTAAACGGCTGCTCGACAGCGAGCAAACTGTTCTCCAGCAAGCCAGCGTCAACTGAGGGCCAGGTCGATAGCAACGGCGTCGTCCAGACGGTGCAAAAATCAAAGCTGTTTGGCGTAGTGCCGATCTACCGCCCCGATATTCAGCAGGGTAATTTCATCTCCAAGGAGATGGTGGCCCAACTGAAAGTGGGCATGACGCCCGAACAAGTACGCTTTGTGCTCGGCACCCCACTGCTTACCGACCTGTTCCATGAAACCCGCTGGGATTATCTCTTCCGCATCCGTAAAGGTGATGGCGAAATTACCAGCAGCCGTGTCGTCGTATTTTTCAAAGAAGGCCGCGTCTCTCAGTTTGAAGGCGGTGATCTGCCCGAAGAAAATGACTACCTGCTTCGCATCGCAGCGCCAAAAAACAAATAACAACCTCTGAAGCCCTCCGTCTGATGAATGCTATGAAAATCGCCGTGGCTGGTGCGTCTGGTCGCATGGGCAAAATGCTGATCGAAGCCATCGCAGCTGATACTGGTGCCAAACTTACCGGTGCGCTCGATGTATCCGGCGCCCCCAGCATCGGGACCGATGCAGCATCATTTCTCGGCCAACCTTCGGGGGTCCTGATCGAAGCCGACCTCGCGCGCGGTCTGGCTGACGCCGATTATTTGATCGACTTCACCCGTCCGGAAGGTACGCTGCGTCACCTGGCTTACTGCGCCGAGCACGGCGTCAAGATGATCATTGGCACTACCGGTTTTGATGATGCCGGCAAAGCGGCCATCGCCGAAGCTGCAAAAAAAACAGCCATTGTCTTTGCGCCCAACATGAGTGTCGGCGTGAATGTCACCATGAAACTTCTTGAGCTAGCAGCAAAAAGTTTTGCTCACGGCTACGACATCGAAATCATCGAAGCTCATCACCGGCACAAAGTCGATGCACCATCAGGCACCGCACTCAAAATGGGCGAGGTCATCGCTGACGCACTCGGCCGTGATCTAAACAAGGTTGGTGTGTTTGCACGGGAAGGTGTCACCGGTGAACGCGATCCCTCATCGATCGGTTTTGCCACCATTCGCGGTGGCGACATCGTGGGCGACCACACCGTGCTGTTTGCCGGGATTGGTGAGCGCATCGAAATCACCCATAAGTCCTCCAGTCGCGTGACCTACGCCCACGGCAGCCTGCGCGCCGCGCATTTCCTGCAGAGTAAAACCACGGGCCTGTACGACATGCATGACGTACTCGGTCTGCGCTGACAGCGCAGCCGCCCGTACTGCAGTCGCCCATGATGACCAAACCCTCAGGTATCGCTGCTGCCGTCGCAGTCGCGCTGCACGGCCTGATGCTGTTGCTCCTGGTCTTCGGCATCGTTCAGATTCAGCACAAGGATCCTGAGGAGCCACCCGTCGTCGTGGAACTCATATCACCACCCAAAGCGATCGAGCCGCCACCTAAGCCCGAACCGCCGAAGCCGGAACCGCTCAAGCCGCCGCCGCTGAAGCCTGAGCCTCCGAAGCCTGAGCCCCCCAAGCCTGAGCCGCCAAAGCCTGAGCCGCCAAAACCTGCGCCGCCAAAGCCAGAACCCCCTCGGCCTGAGCCAACGCCGCCGCGTCCGGCCGCACCTGCGCCTACGCCTCCGGCACCCGCGCAAGCGCCAGCGCCCGCACCGAGCCCTGCTCCGGCACCGGCACCTACGCCCGCTCCCGCGACTGCACCCGCGCCGGAACCCGCGCCGCGTCCTGCGCCTCCCGCGCCAGCGCCCGCACCTGCACCTGCGCCTGCGCCGGCACCGCCCTCAAGAACCGGCGTTAGCATCCCGGCCAGTTACGGCGCGACCAATGTCAAACCGGTTTATCCATCCATGTCCAAACGGCTGAATGAGCAAGGCACCGTAGTTTTGCGTGTTCAGGTCAAAGCCGACGGCACGGCTGGGCACGTCGAAGTAAAATCGCCCAGTGATTACCCGCGTCTGGACCAGGCAGCGATTGATGCCGTAAAAACCTGGCGCTTCAATCCAGCGACCGTCGACGGCAAACCGATTGAAGAGTGGTATCAGGTACCCATTACCCTTAAACTGCAAAATTGATTTCCGCAAGCTTTCCGAGAACCGATCCAAATGAACGAAACACTTAACCCGAATTTGGGCTTTGCGCATTACTGGGCGCAAGGCGATGCCATTACCCACACCGTCGCTTATCTGTTGCTGCTAATGTCGATCGCCAGCTGGTACTACATCCTGTCCAAAGCCTGGGCCTCCTGGCGCATACGCCGCAGCGCGAATGCAGTCGAGCACTTCTGGGATGCGCCAAGCATGGAAGATGCAATCACGGCGCTCAGCCATGCCGACACCGAGCAGGTCTATGCGCCGCTGGCCTGGCATGCCGTCGAAGCAGTGAGCGTGAAGGCGAATAGCGCCTCGCTCAATGCCAGCGTTGACCCCGGCGAACTGGTCACGCGCACTCTGCGCCAGCAAATCAATCGCGTCTCGTCGCGTCTCGAGAGCGGATTGACATTGCTGGCCTCAGTCGGGTCTACCGCGCCTTTCATTGGATTGTTCGGCACCGTGTGGGGTATTTATCACGCGCTGGCGGCCGTCTCAGCTTCCGGCACGATTCAAATCGACAAAGTCGCCGGGCCCGTGGGTGAGGCGCTGATCATGACCGCGATCGGTCTGGTGGTAGCGATTCCGGCCGTGCTGGGCTACAACGCTTTTACTCGAGTCAATCGAATCACCTTGTCTGAACTCGATGCCTTCGCACACGACCTGCACGCCCACCTGACGACCGGCTCAAGGATCAGCACGCGGCGCAAGAAAGTCGAACCTACTCAATAAAAGGCGCAACTTATCATGGCATTCGGCGGATTCAACGAAAGCAATCATCAGGCACCGATGGCAGAGATCAACGTCACACCTATGGTGGACGTCATGCTGGTTCTGCTTGTGATCTTCATCATTACGGCACCACTTTTTACGCACGCGGTCAAACTTGACTTGCCTAACGCGCCCTCGCAAGCAGCACCGGAAAAACCGGAAACCATCACGCTGGCGATCAATGCCGAGGGCAAGCTTTTCTGGAACAACGCTCTCGTGACCCCGGATGAACTAGCCATCCGCTTCAGCACCGCCTCACAAAAAAAGCCGCAACCCGAGTTGCATCTGAGAGCTGACAAATCCACCCGTTATGAAATCATCGCGCAGGTGATGGCGGCGGCTCAGGGCAGCGGCATGACCAAGATCGGTTTCGTTACCGAGCCGAAGGCAGCCGGAAAGTAAAGTCCACGCTTAAAGCCTCGCTCGGACCTCATTACGGCTTTAAATTGACGTCTTGAGCCGCAATCCTCATCCGACATTTAAATCGTCATCCGAAGCTGCAAGCGCCATCCGGCCTCTAAATCGTCATCCCAGCGAAAGCTGGGACCCATCGTTGTGAACAACAAGCATTTTCGAACGCCTTAGGTCCGCGTGCATGGATCCCAGCTTTCGCTGGGACGACGTTTTTAGAACTGTCAGCCTCAAAACCGTCATCCCGGCGCAGGCCGGGATCCATCGTTGTGTACGATTCGCGTCCCTCAAAGGCCAATAGTCTGCGTGAGTGAATCCCCGCTTGCGCTGGTATCGCCTGTTAATGCTTGGCCCGCCCACCCGGCGCCATTTCCCCTGCGCACAGCCGGTATAATGGCCGGCTCTGCCCACACACTCCCCTCAGCCGTCATGCAAGACAAATACAGCCCTAACGAAGTCGAACAATCGGCACAGGAACACTGGCGCAAAATAGACGCTTACAAGGTCACAGAACATGCGCGCGACGCGCAGGGCAAGGAAAAAAAGAAGTTCTATGCCTGCTCGATGCTGCCCTATCCGTCCGGCAAACTGCACATGGGCCATGTGCGCAATTACACGATCAACGACGTCATGGCACGTCAGTTGCGCATGAAGGGCTTCAACGTCCTGATGCCGATGGGCTGGGACGCCTTCGGCATGCCGGCCGAAAATGCGGCAATGGCGAACAACGTGCCACCCGCGCAATGGACGTACTCGAACATCGACCACATGAAGACCCAAATGCAATCCATGGGTCTGGCAATCGATTGGTCGCGCGAAATGGCTGCGTGCAGCCCGGATTACTACCGATGGAACCAGTGGATGTTCCTGAAGATGCTGGAAAAAGGCATCATCTACAAAAAAACCGGCACCGTGAACTGGGATCCCATCGATCAGACTGTGCTCGCCAACGAACAGGTCATTGACGGTCGAGGCTGGCGCTCCGGTGCTGTGATCGAGAAGCGCGAAATTCCAATGTATTACGCGCGCATCACTGATTACGCTGAAGAGCTGCTCGATCACGTCGAGCACAAGCTGCCCGGCTGGCCTGAGCGCGTACGCATCATGCAAGCCAACTGGATAGGCAAATCCACGGGCGTACGCTTCGCCTTCCCGCATCAGATCAGTGATGCCAGTGGCCAGTTGATCAGTGACGGCAAGATGTGGGTCTTCACCACCCGCCCCGATACCATCATGGGCGTGACCTTTTGTGCAGTCGCTCCCGAACATCCGTTGGCAACCCATGCCGCACAATCCAATCCCGCACTCGCGGCCTTCATCGCCGAATGCAAGCAAGGCAGTGTGATCGAGGCCGACATGGCCACGATGGAAAAGAAAGGCATGCCCACCGGCCTCACCGTCACGCATCCGTTGACGGGTAAGGCAGTGGATGTCTGGGTCGGTAACTACGTACTCATCACCTATGGCGATGGCGCAGTGATGGGCGTACCAGCCCATGACGAGCGCGACTTTGCATTCGCGAAAAAATATCAGCTGCCGATTGAAGCA
>CAMBJI010000022.1 GCA_945867725.1 Bordetella parapertussis | reverse complement strand
TCGCGCGACGGAAATCGAGAGCTTCGAGAATACTTTCTTCGACCAGCGCGGTACCGCCCGGCGGCTCCATCATGGCGGCTGCGATGTCGCACGAGGCAATGATGGCGTACTGCGGTGAGGTGGAAATATGCATCAGATAGGCTTCATTGAAGCTATCCCGATCCAGCTTCACTGTCTCTGATTCCTGCACAAGAATCTGCGATGCCTGCGACAGGCCAGCCAGCAGTTTGTGCGTGGACTGGGTCGAGAAAATCATGGATTTCTTCGCGCGCGGTCTGTCCTTACCGATTGCGTGCATGTCTTTGTAAAAATCATGGAAGCTCGCATGCGGCAACCAGGCTTCATCGAAATGGAGGGTTTCTATCTCGCCATCCAACATTTCCTTGATGGTTTCGACGTTATAAATCACGCCATCGTAGGTGGACTGGGTAATGGTGAGAATGCGCGGTATCTTGTTCTTGGCGTGACGGGCGAAGGGATTGGCTTCGACCTTTTTCATGATGTTTTCCATCCGGAATTCTTCGACCGGAATGGGGCCGATGATGCCCAAGTGATTTCGGGTTGGCATCAGGAATACCGGTATCGCGCCACACATGATGATGGAGTGCAGTACCGATTTATGGCAATTGCGATCCACAACGACGACATCGCCCGGTGCCACGGTGGAGTGCCAGACCATTTTGTTCGAGGTCGAGGTGCCGTTGGTGACAAAGTAACAGTGGTCTGCATTAAAAATCCGTGCAGCATTACGCTCGCTGGCGGCCACTGGGCCGGTATGGTCGAGTAGTTGACCCAACTCTTCGACTGCATTACACACATCAGCGCGTAGCATGTTCTCACCGAAGAACTGGTGAAACATTTGACCTATGGGTGACTTAAGAAATGCCACGCCACCCGAATGGCCGGGACAGTGCCAGGAGTAGGAACCATCCTGTGCGTAATGCACCATTGCCCTGAAAAATGGTGGCGCTAGACCGTCGAGGTAGGCGCGCGCTTCGCGAATGATATGGCGCGCGACGAACTCGGGCGTGTCCTCGAACATGTGAATGAAACCATGTAGTTCACGCAGCACATCGTTCGGGATGTGGCGCGAGGTACGGGTTTCGCCATACAGGTACAGCGGAATATCAGAATTTTTATAGCGGATTTCTTCGACAAAAGCGCGCAGCGATTTCAGCGCATGCTCGGTTTCCTCAGGACTGCCGCCGCCGAACTCCTCATCGTCGATGGACAGGATGAACGCCGAAGCGCGCGACTGCTGTTGCGCAAACTGTGACAGATCACCGTAGCTGGTGACACCCAACACTTCCATGCCTTCTTTTTCCAGTGCATCGGCAAGCGCGCGTATGCCAAGGCCGGAGGTGTTTTCGGAGCGGAAGTCTTCGTCAATAATGACGATGGGGAAGCGGAATTTCATGGGTGCTCCTGGTGCGCCTCATCGCCCCGAAGGGGGTGAGCGGCAAAAAATAAAGCGGGATTCTCTCAGATATGAGGCCGCTATGGGAGAAATCGAGTTCTCAATCTGTGAGGACTTTGGTGTCAGCGCCGGTCATAGATAACAAAAGCATAATCAAATCCCTGCGAGGCCGCGTGATGTGGCTCACGCGACACCTCGTTCCAGATTGCTGAGTCTATTGCCGGAAAGAAGGCGTCGCAGGCAAAGTCAGCATCGATTTCGGTGACGATCAGTCGGGAAGCCAGTGACAAAGCATCAGCGTAGATCTGCGCGCCGCCAATGACAAACACTTCGCCATCGCCAGCCAGATCGGCGGCCTGCTGCAGCGAGCCGGCGGTGTCGACGCCCTCATGCTGCCAGTCTGGGTTGCGTGTGATGACGATATTGCGGCGGTTGGGCAGCGGCCGTCCTATGGATTCAAATGTCTTCCTGCCCATCAGGATGGGGTGGCCAGTCGTCGTGCGTTTGAAAAACGCCAAATCCTCCGGCAACCGCCAGGGAAGGGCGTTGTTAATACCGATGCCGTTGTGGCGTTCGGTGGCAACAATCAGGGTGAGGGTAGCGGGCATGGTCGCCGAATGATAGTCGAAGCCGGCGCTTTACACCGCGACGGGTGCTTTGATCGCAGGATGCGACTGGTAGCCGACGATCTCGATATCGTCGAACTGGTAATCAAAAATTGTGGCGGGCTTGCGTTTCAAAACCAGTTTGGGCAAGGGCAGTGGCTCGCGCGACAATTGTTCGCGCACCTGATCCATATGGTTTGAATACAAGTGGCAATCGCCACCAGTCCAGACAAAATCACCGACATCCAGTCCGGTCTGTTCGGCCACCATGTGCGTGAGCAATGCATAAGAGGCGATGTTGAACGGCACGCCGAGAAAAATATCAGCACTGCGCTGGTACAGCTGGCAGGAAAGCTTGCCATCGGCAACATAGAACTGAAAAAACGCATGGCAGGGTGGCAGCTTCATCTGCGGAATGTCACCCACATTCCATGCCGAGACGATCAGTCGGCGTGAATCGGGATTGGATTGGATTTGCTGAATTAGCTGCGCAATCTGATCGACATGCCCGCCATCCGGCGTGGGCCAGCTGCGCCACTGGTAACCATAGATGGGACCCAGATCGCCATTCGGATCGGCCCATTCGTCCCAGATAGAAACGCCGTTTTCTTTCAGATACGCGATATTGGTCGAGCCGGCCAGAAACCAGATTAATTCATGAATGATGGATTTGAGATGCAGTTTTTTGGTGGTGACTAGCGGGAAGCCTTCCTGCAAATCAAACCGCATCTGGTAGCCGAAAACGGAACGCGTACCGGTGCCGGTGCGATCGGTCTTGGTGGTGCCATGGTCATACACATGGCGCATGAAATCGAGGTATTGGCGCATCAATTGACTCCAGGGAAGTGCGTATTGTAGCGTGAGCCCCGGCTTGGGTAGCTCGACCTTGTTTGCCATGTTGCGCTGTGCTTCGGTGAGCTCAATTGTGGTGGGCTTACAACCGAATGCGTTGAGGTGTGGCCAACCGAGCGTGACCATGCCTACAATTTTCATTCGCCTTGCAGGACTCGTCGCCTTTCTGTTCACCCTTGCCAAAAGACTGCCATGAACAAAATAAATTCTCCCATCCCGCTGAATCACGTCCAACTAACCCAGCAGAATTCACCCGCGTCGGCGCGGCCGGCGATGGCTTCGCAGACGCTCACGCCCCTGACTCCACCGGGTGCCAGTCCTTCAGCAGCATCAGTCGCCACAAGGACCGAGCAGCCGCAAGTGCCCCCCATGCGACTCGCACTGTTTGAACGTACCTTCGGACAGGTACAGCAAATGCTCACTGAGCGCCGGCAGACGGGTGGCGAGGCCAGTGCGCAGAGGCCGAGCGGGCTGACGGGTAACGAGTTGCGGGAATGTGATGCAGTAGCACAATGGGTATCTGAGCGTCTGATGCCCTCTGGCGCGCGTTAATGAAAGACAGTTCGCCCTCCCTGTCCGCGCCATTGCCGGAGATCGCGCAGATACTCGCTCTGGTCAATCTGAGCCCCGGTGAATTCCCGGACAAGCTGCACCTTTTGCAAGACACGCTGGCCAATGGCATTGAGCGCGCATCGTTGACAGCGCCGGATTTCGAGCGTCTTGAAAAGGTGTATGAGGGTGCGTATGAGTTCTATCAGGCGCAACGGTATCGAGAGGCGCTCCCGATGGCCTTACAGCTGGCGATCAGTAACCCTAAGGATATTCGTTTCCTGTTCATGGCCGGCATGATTCTGCAGAGCCTCGGTGATCCCCTGCTGGCGGCGACTTTTCATGCGTGCGCTTTACAAGTGGATCCCACCTTCATGCCAGCCGCTTTTCGCATGGCCGAGTGCTACACGGCATTGGAGGAAGATGAAGAGGCGCGAGAATTGCTTGAAGTCAGCCTGGACATGGGTCGTAACTCAGACGAGTTTTTCGAACTGCAGCGTTTGATCATGGATAGGCTGGGGCAAACGAACTGAAGCGAAAGAGCGTGCTTTGCCTCAGTGCGCATTGCTCAGTGCTCAGTGCTGAGTGCTCAGTGCGTATTAAACTGCAGCGCCGCCAGTTGCGCGTACAAGCCGCCGGCCTCCACCAGCGATGCATGGGTTCCGGTTTCGACGATACGTCCCTGCTCCATCACCACAATACGCGTAGCTCGCTGCACTGTAGCGAGACGGTGGGCAATCACCAGCGTTGTTCTGTCCACCATCGCCGCTTCCAGTGCGCGTTGCACCAGTCGTTCTGATTCTGCATCAAGCGCGCTGGTTGCTTCATCCAGCAGCAGCAAGGGCGGATTTTTCAGCAAGGCACGCGCGATGGCGATGCGCTGTCTTTGTCCACCGGATAGTCGAACACCACGTTCACCCAAAAATGATTGATAACCTTCGGGCAGTCGCTCGATGAATTCATGGGCTGCCGCAAGTTTTGCAGCTTCGATGACTTCTGCGTCGCTGGCTTCGGGACGACCATAGCGAATGTTTTCCATCGCGTTCGCGGAGAACACCACCGTGTCTTGCGGGACGATGCCGATTGCATTGCGAAGGTCTTGCAACTTCAGCGAGCGTATGTCGACACCATCGAGTCGTATGTTGCCGGTCTGCGGATCATAGAAGCGCAGAAGCAGCTGGAACAGCGTGGTCTTGCCGGCGCCTGAGGGACCTACGATTGCTACGGTTTCGCCGGGGGCAATGTCGAGCGACAGATCAGCCAGCGAAGGCTGATCGGGACGGGACGGGTAATGGAAATTTAGATGCTCAAGTTCCAGGCGGGAGCCATTGGCCGCACGTGCGGGCAGGGGCTGGGGATGTTCTGGTGATGCAATCGGTGAACGTTCGGCCAGCAATTCCAGCAAGCGCTCGCTGGCACCCGCAGCACGTTGCGCATCACCTAGTGTTTCGGACAAGGCACCGATGGCACCTGAGACGATAGCGGAATACAAAATGAACTGGCCCAACTCACCCGCGCTCATCCGTCCTTCCATTACCGCGTGCGCACCCAGCCACAGCACAAAAACAATCGCGCCAAACACTAGCAGTATCGCAGTCACAGTCAGTATCGAGCGAGCACGCACACGGTCAATCGCGGTGCCAAATGCACGTTCAACGGCATTACCGAACTGGCGCGCCTCATGAACTTCATGCGCAAATGCCTGCACCACAGCGATGGCATTCATACGCTCACTCGCCAGACCTGATGCATCAGCGATTCTGTCTTGTGAGGCGCGCGAGAGTTTTCTGACGCGTCGTCCTATCATCACGATCGGTAAAATAATTGCCAGCAGCATCACCATGATGATGAACGAGAGCTTGACGCTGGTGATGAACATCATCAGCAGGCCACCGATCAGGAGTAGTACATTGCGCAGCGCCATCGAGATGCTGGTACCCACCACGGTTTGTATCAGTGTGGTGTCGGTGGTTAGTCGCGACAGAACTTCACCCGTCTGAGTCACTTCAAAAAATTCCGGACTTTGGCGCAGCACATGCGCATACACAGCGCTGCGTATATCAGCCGTCACACGCTCGCCCAGCCAGGACACCAAATAAAAGCGTGCTGCAGTCGATGCAGCCAGCACGCAGGCTACGGCAAAGAGCGCGAGAAAATACACATTCACTTGCGCTGCTTTTTGCGTATCTGCCGTCGTGAAACCGAGATCGATCAGCTGGCGAAAGCCATAGGGAATCGCCAGAGTTGCCGACGCTGCGATGACCAGCGCAATACCCGCTGCGATGATGCGACGGCGGTAGGGTGACAAGAAGGGCAAAAGGCCAGCGAGCGTTTTGAGTCCGCTTCTGGCTTTCGGACGGTCGGTATTTTTGGTCATAGTTTCAGGGCTTTCAGATAGCCGGTCATTTCAAAGTAGCCTCGTCCCGCCGGCTTGCCATTGCGCTCGATAGTCACGGCACCTTCCCAATACACGGCGCCAGTTGACTGGCGTGAATCGAGTTCCTGATCGTCTTGCAAAGGCGTCAGTCGCCAGCGCGTATCGCTCATATCGATTTGCATGGACACCGGATAACGGGCACCGGTGCGCGGCGATCGCCATTCACGCAGTGGCGTGAAGCGTATCGCATCCGCGCTGACAGCACGCAGCTTGCCATTCGCATCGCGCAGTGCCGCATGCTGCCACAGCGCCTGACCATCCGCGCTGCGTATGCGAAATGCCATGAGCGCGCTGCCGTCATCCAGATTGGCACCCACCCAGTCCCAGCCGACAGCGCGCGGGTCTAGCAAGGTCGAAGACCATTCATGATCCAGCCAGGCGCTGCCCTGCACGGTGACGGGCTTGCCTTGGCGCGTGACCTGACCGCTGACTTTCAGTTGGGGTTCGCTGTAGTAGTAGCTGGCCTGTCCTGCGACGGGTCCTTTGCGGGAATAGCCTTGCTCACCTTGCAGCAGCACGGGTTGCGTCGGCGTGAGTGTCAGGGACAGTGTGAAGTCGCGTGCGGGCAAAGCGATCTGGTAGCGTCCGTCGGCATCGCGGCGCATGGTCCATTGACGCAGCTTGACATCGGTTGTTGCTTCGCTCGCGTGGGCAAGGCCGAAGCCAGCACGCGCAATTTTCTGGTCATGCACAAGTTTGCCTAGTGCAGGATCGGAGAGTGCGGCATGCGCGACGATCAGTTGTTTTGGCGCGAAGCGACTAGGATTAGCGGCATCATGCTCGGTCGCCGAGCGAAAAAACGTTACCTGAAAGCCTATTGATTTTCCATCTGGTGTTTGAAGCCAACCCGTGGCGTACCACCACTCGGTGCGAAAGTTGGGATGCGCGCCGAAGTCGCGTGGAAAGCTCAGTGTCTTGCCCGGTACCACCGATGTGAACGCCGGTGAGGCCGCTTGCACATGGCTGGCTGCGCTTAGAAAAAAAATTAGCACAGTCAACAGGGCAAGTATTGGCGCACGAAGAAGAGCGTGAACACGCAGCGTATGTGAGAAAAACTTCACCAGTCCTCCCTGACAGAACGCACGACGCTGCCGGCGACGGCCATGCGTCCAGACATCAATGCAGTCATCGCTGCGGATAACAACAAAACCACCGCCACCGTAGCAAGCAAAGACCAAGGCAGGTGCAAACCCATAGTCCAGTGAAAAGATTGCGGATTGACGATGAACACAAGAATCAGACTGATGCAACCACCGAGCACAAAGCCCGCAGCGATCGCCAGTCCAGCCAGCAGCGCGCCTTCGCCGGCGAGCAGCAGAAGGATTTGTCGACGAGTAATGCCGATATGACGCAGCATGCCGAATTCTTTGGCGCGCGACAGTGTTTGTGCAGAGAAGGTGGCGGCTACACCAAATAGACCAATGACGATCGCCACACCTTCCAGTAGATACGTGACAGCGAAACTGCGATCGAAAATTTTCAGGCTGATCGCGCGTATCTCTCCGGGTTCGGCGAACTCCAGGGAGCTTGCGAAGGGCAGTGACTCGAGTTGCGCACGCAGCTGCGCAGCACTGGCATCGCGTTGCAGCCATAGCGCTACATCATTGATGTTCATATCACCCGTGAGTGCGCGATAGTCTTCCAGACGCAGCATCAGCGCACCCGATTGCCTTGCATAATCTCGCCACACACCAGCGACCGTGAATTTTTCCAGCTTGCCTTGCATTGGCAGTTCTACCGCTTGCCCCGCTTGCCAGCCATAGAGGTCCACCATGGCTTCAGAAATCCAGACCGGGCGTGCGATACCTTTGAGCGATTCACCTACGATAGGAATGCTGCGATCAGGCGCATTTGCATCCAGTGTGCGCGCAATCAGTGCCACCGCTGGACGTGCGGGGTCGAGTGTGATGGGTTGATGCCGAGTGGTTTCCATACGTGCGACAGCAGGCAGACGCGCGATCTTCTGCTGTTCCTCTGCGCTCATTTGGCCGGCGTCGCCACCGTTTTGCACACGGACATACATGTCGGCCGATAGCAGATGCTGCAACCAGTCATCCACAGAGATGCGAAAGCTGGAGACCATGATGGCCATGGCAACCATTAATGAAAAGCTGGCGAGAACACCGCCCAGTGCAATCGCTGCCTGATTGGGTGCGTTGGCTAGGCGCGCTAGTGCAAGGCTGCCCATCAAGCCCGACCAGCGCGGTGCCAGCGCGGAAAATAGCAGCGATGCAGCGCGTGGCATGAGTGCGATGCTACCCACCAGTAGCAAGGCAATCGACAAATAACCAAACACGGGCAATCCGGACACCGGTGGCAGCATCGTAAACACCGCACCCATTGCGATGGCAGCGAGTGCAGGCCAGGGGACCGCAAGTGGCGCAAGCGCCAGATCTTCACTGCCCGCTTTCATGGCCGCGGCGGGTTTTGCACGCGCAGCTTCCATCGCCGGCGACCAACTGCCAAGTAAAGCCACACCTGCCCCGGCACTAAAAAAAATCAGCGCTGCAACCGGACTGAACACCAGTGTCGGACGCACACCCGGAAAGTAACCACCGCCCAGATCGCCACCGAACATCGATAAGGCCGCCGCTGCCAGCCCATAGCCGAGCGTAATGCCGAGCGCTGCACCCAAGACACCCAGCAAGCCACCTTCGATCAGCACTTGCGCGAGCAGCTGTCGGCGTGTGACACCCAGTGTGCGCAAGAGCGCGAACTGCGGTCTGCGTCGAAGTACAGACAAAGCCTGCGTAGAGAAAACTAAAAACGCGCCAGTAAATAGGGCTACCAGTGCCAGAACGTTCAGGTTCACGCGATACGCACGCGACATGTTGGCGGTGCGTTTTTCTTGATCCTCTGTTTCAGCAATGACGAGTGAGGTCTGTGCTTGTTCCAGATTCGTCTTGAACGCTAAGCGATTCGCTCCTGGCACCAGCTTGATCTCAATGCGTGATAACTGCCCAAGCCGCGCGAACTGAAATTGCGCGCTGCCGATATCCATCACGGCCAAACGTTGGCCTGCGCGTGCACGCAACAATGAGCCCGCCACGCGAAGCGATACGGGGCGTGTACCGGCGATCAGGTTGAGCGTGTCACCGGGTCGCATTTGCAGCCATGTCATCGCAGCGGGTGAGAGAAACACGGTATCGGCCATCAGTGTGTCGAAAGGCTTGCCGTCTTCAGGCTGACCCATCAGGTCGGGTGAGATCAATGCTGACTGAAATCCATCAATACCCAACACCTTGAGCGTGCTGCGCTGACCCGCCACGGCAAGATCCAGTTCCAATACAGGAGCAGCAATCTCGACATCAGGCATGGCGGCGATTTGCGCGTACAAGGTCTCGTCCAGTTGCGCATTCTTGCCCCGCACTTGCAGATCCGCGCTACCTGACAGACTGCGCGCTGCTGCCGAAAATTCACTAAACGCCGCTTCGTTGACCAAATGAATACCGAAACCCAATGCAACGCCCAATGCAATCGCCGTCACCGCGACCAGCGCGCGCACCGGATGCGCTCGCCACTCGCCGGCGAGTAACCAGCGCGTGACTTGCGACATCAGCGTTGTGGAAAACGATTTCATCGAGCGTGTGCTTCATCTGCGCTGATTTGCTTCAAGCCTTCGCGCGTCAGAAGTAGAATGCGGTCCGCACTCGCAGCAGCTGCGGGTGAGTGGGTCACGATGATGCCGGAGGCTGCGCTGTTGCGAATCTCATTACGGATGAGTTGAAGAATTTCGGCTGCAGTCTCGGGATCCAGATTGCCCGTTGGTTCATCGGCCAGCAATAAACGCGGCCGATGAACTAGCGCGCGCGCAATCGCGACCCGCTGCATTTCGCCGCCTGATAATTGACGCGGGAAATCATGTTCACGCCCTTGCAAACCTACGGCGCTGATCATCTCGCTGGCGCGTGTGACAGGTAAGCTGTTCAAGACCAGCGGCAATGCAATATTTTGTTGTACAGTCAGATGAGGCAGTAAATGAAATGCCTGAAAAATGAAGCCCAGTTTTTCACGACGCAGCAAGGTCGCAGCCTCATCATTCATCGCATCAAGCCGCGTACCGGCAATGTGCAAGCTACCGCTATCGGGCGCGTCCAAGCCGGCGATCAGATTCAGCAGCGTGGACTTGCCCACGCCTGATTCACCCATAATCGCCACGTAGTCGCCCGCCGCGAGTTGCAGGTCGAGTTGATGCAACACGGTACGCTGGCCATAGGCTCTGGTCAGCTGTCGGCAGTCGAGAGCAAGCGGTGTGTTGGGTGCGTCAGGCGCGTCAGGTGCGGCAGTGGACATGGAGGTTGCCGATGGATCAAAGCCTGCCAGTGTAGCCGGGTCGGGAAGTGTGCGCAGGCCACCGCATCCCCGACCTTACGCGGATGTCAGGTCGTTACATCGATGCCGGGTTTGCCGGTACTGAGTTCACCAATGACTGCAGCTTGCGCAAAGCCCTGTGCATGAAACAGCGACAGGACCTTATCGACGCTGTCTGCGGCACAGGCAACCAGCAAGCCGCCTGAGGTCTGCGGGTCGCACAGTAGGGTTTTTTGTGTCTCGCTGATGGTTTCGGCCAATGTCACATTCGACCCATAGCCCGACCAGTTTCGACCCGACGCACCCGTGATGAAACCATTTGCTGCGAGTACTTCTACTTGCGGCAAAAAAGGCACGCTGTTCAGATCAATGTGCAATCGCAGTTTGGACCCCAGCGCCATTTCACGCGCATGGCCCAGCAGACCGAAGCCAGTTACATCAGTGATCGCATGCACGCCCTCGATGCCGGACAAATCTTTTCCGGGCGTATTGAGTTGCGTGGTGCTGGCAATCATTGCTGCGTAGCCTTGCGCATCCAGTGCACCTTTTTTCAGTGCGGCAGACAGGATGCCCACGCCGAGCGGCTTGCCGAGAATGAGTTTGTCGCCGGCTTTCGCATCAGCATTTCGCTTGATGCGTGAGGGGTGAATCAGCCCCATGACCACCAGACCGTAAATCGGTTCAACGCAGTCAATCGTGTGACCGCCGGCAATCGGTATGCCGGCTTGTGCGCAGACTGATTCACCACCCGCCAGAATTTTTCCTATGGTCTCGATCGGCAGCTTGTCGATCGGCATGCCCACCAGCGCCAGCGCCATGATCGGCGTGCCACCCATCGCATACACATCAGAGATCGCATTAGTGGCAGCAATGCGGCCAAAGTCGACTGGATCGTCCACGATTGGCATGAAAAAATCAGTAGTCGCAATCAGTGCTTGTTCATCGTTGAGTTGATAAACCGCGGCGTCATCGGCAGTTTCGATGCCGACCAGTAGTTGTGGCGGTACCGGGAAGCCCGTGCTTTGTCTCAGGATTTCAGCAAGCACGCCGGGTGCGATTTTGCAGCCACAGCCGCCGCCATGTGAAAAAGAGGTGAGTCTGAGTGAACCGGTATCGGCGGCCTGCATGGCATGCTCCTGATGTTTGAAGAGGTGATTATCGCGCATCGTCAACAGTATTGATCCTACAAATGCCACTGGCTCCCGAAGGAGCCAGTGAATTGTGCTGCTATTTCAGTTGCATGCGCTCTTAAGACGCATCTCTGAAGGCGTGATTAGCCGCGACGCTGTTCGCCGCTACGACCGTCGCTACGGAAAGTACGTGAGCCACTGCTTTCTTTGCGTGGTCCATTGCCGGGTTTGCTGAAAGTGCGCTGATCCGGCTTGCCGTTACTTGGCTTGCGACCATCGCCCGGGCGCCAGCCTGGACGGCGAGGCGCCGTCGATGCAGTGCGCTTGGGTTCGAAGCCTGCCACCACGTCCACCGGAATCACCTGCTTGGTGAAGCGCTCGATACGTTTCACATGAACGCCTTCGGCATGATTGACCAGCGAGATGGCGGTGCCCTGACGACCTGCGCGACCGGTACGACCGATACGGTGTACATAGTCTTCGGGGAATTTCGGCAGATCGTAATTGAACACGTGCGTGATGCCGGGCACGTCAATGCCGCGCGCTGCGACATCAGTCGCTACCAGGACGCGAACCTGACCGCGGCGCATGCCATTGAGTGTGCGATTACGCGCGCCCTGATTCATGTCGCCATGCAAAGCAGCGGCAGCAAAACCGGCGATGGTCAGACGATCGGCGATGGTATCGGCGTCACGCTTGGTCGCAGTGAACACAACGGCTTGATCCATCGATGCATCACGCAGCAGATGATCGAGCAGGCGATTTTTGTGCGACAAATCGTCCACGAAGTGCACGCGCTGATCGATGTTTTCATGACGGGTAGAGGCGCTGGCGATTTGTACTGTCATCGGGTCGCGGGTGATGCGGCGAGCCATGTTGCCGACCATGCCATCCAGTGTTGCGGAGAACAGCATGGTTTGACGTGTGTCGGGCGTTTTACCGATGATGAGTTCGATATCGTCAATGAAGCCCATGTCGAGCATGCGATCGGCTTCATCGAGCACGAGAATTTGCAATTGCGAAAAATCAATTTTGCCGGACTCCATGTGATCGATCAGACGACCCGGTGTGGCGACCAGAATTTCAGGATTGCGCGACAGCAGTTGCATCTGCTTCGGGTAGGGCATGCCACCGAGGATGGAGACTGCTTGCACGCGACGCAATCCACGGCCATATTTTTCGGTAGCTGTAGTGACCTGCAGCGCGAGTTCGCGTGTCGGGGTCAGCACCAGCATTTTGGGTTGAGCGGCTTTGAAGCGCGGACGCTCGCCGCGTGAACGCGCTGATTGCGCGGCCTGATTCGGCGTTTTGGCTTCTGGTGCTTCGGGAGGCAGGTCAGCCAGCTTGTGCAGCGCAGGCAGCATGAACGCAGCGGTTTTGCCCGAACCGGTTTGCGAAGAGACCAGCAGATCGCGGCCGGCAATGGCGGCCGGGATGGCCTGCTCTTGCACGGGGGTTGGCACGGTATAACCAGCCTCGCCTAGTGATTTTAAAATTTGTGGATTCAAGCCTAGTGATTCGAATGTCATTCTTTTCTTTCGTGAGATCGACGATAAGCGTCACGCCATGACCATTAACGGACATGAAATGACAATAAAAAGCAAAGCAAACCAGCGAAACAAACGAAATCTTGCAGAGAAGGTTTCGGCACAAAAGCTTTGCGCCGGATCGGTGCTCATTAGAGCGGCACCAGGAGGCGGGGGGGCTTTGAGGTTGAAGCTGAGGGTTGGCTAAGCAACGTTGCGCTGCAATATGTCCAGCGCGGGGAGAATTGTACAGGAAATCGCGGGGATGAGGGCTTCAGCGGTAAAGATCGCACCAAAGTCGGTATGCGGGCCGGCGGCGCGCTTGCGCTCGCGGCCCGCTACGGCACCAAATCAACCTTCTCAGCCTTCTGATCCCATCCCGGCTACAACCTGCGAGAAGCCGCCGTCGACGTAAGTAATCTCACCGGTGATGCCACCCGCCAGATCCGATAGCAGGAAGGCCGAGGCATTGCCGACGTCTTCAA
>CAMBJI010000021.1 GCA_945867725.1 Bordetella parapertussis | reverse complement strand
CCAAAATGGCCCCTCACTTGCCCCGCATGATTGCCCACATTGCGGCTGATCTGGCCATCTCCGAAGCGCAGATCAATCTCAAAGCGAAGACCAACGAGCGTCTGGGGTGGGAAGGGCGCGAGGAGGGTATTGCTGCTCAAGTAATCGCCCTGCTTCTCAGAAATTGATAATAGTTCTCATCTACACTTTTTTGTAACTCAATAGCTTTTCTCAATTGGCTGCATTGAGATAGCCAATTTGAGCTTTTCTGTCGCCCACCCCATACTCCAGCTCGAAAACCTGCACCAGCTGGTCGGTTTTCAACCCATATCGTATACCTCTAGCATCAATTTGGTTTTGGGGGTAGGTGGTTCCACGAATTTATAGGAGATCTACATGTCCAAGTTGAAAGGCTCTAAGACCGAAGCCAATCTGAAAGATGCTTTTTCAGGCGAATCACAGGCAAATCGTCGTTATTTGTACTTCGCGAACAAGGCTGACATTGAAGGCCAAAACGATGTAGCAGCACTGTTCCGCTCGACTGCTGAAGGCGAAACTGGCCATGCACACGGCCACCTCGAGTACCTTGAGCAAGTCGGCGATCCAGCAACCGGTATGCCTATCGGTTCTTCGCGTCAGAACCTGATGGCAGCAGTTGCCGGCGAAACCCATGAGTACACCGACATGTACCCAGGTATGGCTAAGACAGCTCGTGAAGAAGGTTTCGACGAAATCGCTGACTGGTTCGAAACACTGGCCAAGGCAGAGCGTTCGCACGCAAACCGTTATCAGAAAGCCCTCGACGCACTGGTCGACTGATCAGCACGTCGTCACAACCCTCCGAGCAAAAGCAAAGAGAGTTGTGCAGAGCGCATGAAGCCGTACGCATGCGCTGCGCACAACCCTAATCACCTGCAAGAGATCAAAACATGTCACGAGAAGGTAACCTTCAAGCCCCGACCCGTCATCCCTTGGATTGGCTGAGCGAGGACTTTTACAACGAAGATTCGATGAACGCTGAGCTTGAGCGTGTCTACGATATCTGCCATGGTTGCCGTCGCTGTGTGTCGTTGTGCGCCTCCTTCCCCACGCTGTTCGATCTCGTCGATGAGTCCGAGACGATGGAAGTCGATGGTGTCGACAAGAAGGATTACATGAAGGTCGTCGACCAGTGCTATCTGTGCGACCTCTGCTACATGACCAAATGCCCGTATACACCGCCGCATGAGTGGAACCTCGACTTCCCCCACTTAATGTTGCGTGCCAAAGCCGTGAAGTACAAAAAAGGTGAAGTGCTGGCGCGCGACAAGTTCCTCTCCAACACCGATGGTCTCGGCATGTTTGCGGGCATACCTATTGTGACCCAGGCAGTTAATGCAGTGAACAAGACAGCATTCACGCGTGGCGTTCTCGAGAATGTACTCGGGGTCGACAAAAAGGCGTGGTTGCCAGAATTCGCGACGGCCAAGTTCCGCTCGAGTGCGAATCGTTCGGCGGCGCATCCTGTAAAAGATGGTGCTAAAACGCCGGGCAAAGTAGCGATTTATTCGACCTGCTATGTGAACTACAACGAACCCGGTATCGGTCACGATCTGTTGGCGATTTTGGATCACAACGAAATACCGTATGTGATGGTGGAAAAAGAAGCCTGCTGCGGCATGCCGAAGCTGGAGCAGGGTGATTTACAAGGCGTGGCCGACAAAAAAGCGATCAACATTCCGCACTTGGCCAAGCTCGCGAAAGAAGGCTATGCCATTCTGACGGCGATACCTTCCTGCACGCTGATGTACAAGCAGGAATTGCCACTGATGTTCCCTGACTGCGCCGATACGCAACTGGTAAAAGAAGCGATGTGGGATCCGTTTGAGTATTTCGTTGTACGTAATCGTGATGGTTTGCTTAAAACCGATTTCAAAGAGTCGCTGGGGCAGGTGTCGTATCACATCCCTTGCCACTCGCGCGTGCAGAACGTGGGCCGCAAGACAGCCGAGATGTTGCAACTGGTGCCCGATACCAAACTCAATGTGGTCGAGCGCTGCTCTGGACATGCGGGTACGTACGGCGTGAAGAAGGAATATCACGCGATGTCGATGAAGATCGGCAAGCCGGTTTTTAAGGCCATGGCCAATGATGAGCCGGATTACATTTCCTCAGACTGCCAACTGGCGGGGCATCACATTGCGCAGGGCATGGAAGAGGGTGGTATGAAAAAAGCCGAGATGGCGCACCCGCTGTCGCTGCTGCGCAAAGCCTACGCCATTTGATTTTTTAATTGATTTTTAAAGGAATTCACCATGATTACTCGTGAAAGCCTGATGAGTCTCGAGACCTATGCAAAAACGCGTATCGAGGTCCGCAAACAGGTGATGGAGCACAAAAAAAATCGTAGCGTTTATCTGGGTAACCACGTCACGCTGCTGTTTGAAGATGAAATCACCCTGCGCTATCAGGTGCAGGAGATGCTGCGTATCGAAAAGATTTTCGAGGAAGAAGGCATTCAATCCGAGCTTGATGCTTACAATCCGTTGTGCCCTGAGGGCAGCAACTTCAAAGCCACCATGCTGATCGAATACGGCAATGTCGCCGAGCGGAAAGTGGCGTTGGCCAAACTAATCGGCATTGAAGATCGCCTGTTCATTCAGGTGGAAGGTCAACCGCGCGTTTACGCGATTGCGGATGAAGATCTGGAGCGCGAAACTGCCGAGAAAACTTCAGCCGTGCATTTTGTGCGCTTTGAACTGACGCCTGAAATGAAATCGGCATTGAAGAGCGGTGCGCAGATGATGGTGGGCTGCGATCATCCGAACTATCCTGTGCATCTCGAAGATCTGCCACAGGAGACCTTGGCGGCGCTGCTTAAAGACTTAAGCTGACTGGCGCTACTTTGATCCACACCCGAACCGCGAGCCCACCGGCCTCGCGGTTTTTTATTTCTAGACGTCCCTGATGTCGCTGCACAACGCGATCCACAATCGCCAAGCCAAGTCCCGCGCCATTGGCGTGGGTGCGAGCCGTGTCCATGCGGGTGAACGGGCGCAGCAAATGCGGGATCTCTTCCTCGGGTAATCCGACGCCGTGATCGGCGATTTCCAATCGGATGGTTTTGCCTTCGCGCTTAGCACTGATGTTGAGTTCCGCAACACCGCTGTCGGGGGTTTTGCCATAGCGTCGCGCATTCTCGATCAGATTGCTAATCACACGCCCGATGTCGGTCGAATTGCCGGTTGCACTCAGTGCAGTATCAATGGATGCACTGATGTTCAGGTCAGGGAGACGTGCGGCTTCTTCCACCATTTTCTGCAGCAGTGCAGATAAATCGAAGGTGCTGAAAGCTGACGATTCGGCAGGACGCGCGTAATCCAGAAACTGTCCGATGATGGCTTCCATCTGTGCGAGATCAGATTGCATGCCGTTACGAGCGTCTTCGGGTAATTTGGCCATCTCGACTTCAAGCAGCATGCGGGCAATCGGCGTGCGCAGGTCATGCGAGATGCCGGCCAGAATGACCGCACGATCAGACTCGACTTGGTTCAGATCCTGCACCATCTGATTGAAACTCTGATTCGCTTCGCGTATTTCGGCAGGACCCCGATCCGGCAAGGGCGCTGGCGTCAGACCACGAGCCATGGCGCGCGCGGCGGATGACAAACGGGCCAGTGGCTGATTGATCAGTCGGCTAATGAACACAGCGCCCAGCAGAGACAGTACCAACGTCACCGTTACCCAACCAATCCATTGAATACCCAAGGTGCGTTCGATGCGCTCGCGATCCATCATCAGCCAGTAATCGTCGTCGTCGATACGGAAGCTCACCCAAAAGCCGCGTATCTCGTTGACCTCACCGGCAAACTGCGTGTCTTGTCCCAAGCGCTGACGCACACTCTCTTCGATCACATTCATTAGATCCGTGTCGGGCATCGCATCGGTTACATCCTCGGTTTCGCGCGGATAAATGCGTATGCCTTGATTGCTCGCCAGATCAAACAGCAGTTCGCGCCGCAATTCTGGTGCGGAGTGGAGCAGAGCGGCGCGGGTAATCGTGACGATTGAGGTCACCTGTGCCGCAATTTGTTCGCCGCGCGGCGTGCGCTCCACGACCCGAAAACTCGCGACCCACGCCGCCATGCTGGCAGCTATCAGAAAGGCGATTAGAAAAAAAGTGCGCCAGAACAGGCCGCTGCGTAGCCCGGCCAGCTGAACCGGCCGGGTATGCCGAAGTGGGCTACTCATGCCGGATCGTCATCGGGAATGAACACATAGCCCAGTCCCCAGACGGTTTGGATATAGCGCGGGCTGGAGGGATCGGGTTCGATCAGCTTACGCAGCCGGGATATCTGCACATCAAGGCTGCGATCGTAGACTTCATACTCACGTCCACGGGCTAATTCCATGAGTTTTTCACGCGACAGTGGTTGCCGCGCATGGCGAGCCAGCGTCTTGAGCACCGAGTACTCGCCACTGGTCAGCGCGATCGCTTTGCCATTCTGTGTCAGCGAGCGTCGCGATAAATCGAAAGTGAATTCACCGAAAACATAGACTTCGGCATGCTCCGATGGAGCGCCCGGCAGTTCTTCGGGCGCCACCCGTCGCAGCACTGCAGTGATCCGCGCAAGCAGTTCGCGTGGATTGAAGGGCTTGGGCAGGTAGTCATCCGCACCTGTTTCAAGTCCGGCAATACGGTCGGCGTCTTCGCCTTTCGCGGTCAGCATGATGATCGGGGTATTGTCGCCGCCGCCACGAAGCCGCCCGCAGACCGACATGCCATCTTCGCCGGGCAGCATCAGATCAAGTACCAGCAGATCGTAGCGTTCGCGTATCCAGAGCCGATTCATCTCGATTGCGCTGGCGGCGGCTGTTACCGCATAGCCGTTCTCACTCAGGAAGCGCTTGAGCAGGTCGCGCAGGCGCGCATCATCATCCACCACCAAGATTCTTGCTTGCGACCCTGGCTTGCGACGGGAGAGGACGATAGGAAGGGGATTTGTCGTGTCCATGGCGCTATGGTAACGTCCTTCCCGAATTTCAATACCTGCATCCCGGCAGGAATTACAAAGCTTTACAAAGTTTCCACCGGCCGTTGGTCATTAGGTCGCCGGAACCCACTACACTGTGGCCTGTGCCAGAAAACGCCTTTATCATCGCCATGAAATCGTCTTGCAAACTGCTGCTCCTGCCTGCGCTCGTGCTATTGCACGGAAGCGTGGCTGCCGAGGCGCAGGGTAAAGCCGAAAACCGTCCCCGTCATGAAATGGCACCGGCCTCTGCGAACGAGCCGCGTCCACGCAATGATGAGACCCGTCAGAAAAACGAGGATGGCGATCGCCGCTCATCGCGTTTGTCACCGGAAGAACGGAAGGCCTTGCGGCAACAGATCAACGAAGCCGGTCAGGACCTGTACCAGCCCCGACGCCCCTGACAACGCTAGTCCGAGCTTTACCCAAAGACCGGTTCTGGTGATATACTTCGCGCCGTCGCGGCTGTAGCTCAGTTGGATAGAGTACTTGGCTACGAACCAAGGGGTCGTGGGTTCAATTCCTGCCAGCCGCACCAGCATTTAGCATCAAATGAACGGCCCAGCGCCAAAAGCGCTGGGCCGTTTTATTTTGTTTTCCAGATCTCGGGTTCACATGTATGGCGAGAGTGCCGACAGTATCTGGATGACTTCATCTTCCTCGACCTGCGGAAAATGTCGGTAAAACTGACCAACACTTCTGAAATTTTCCGGTATCTGTAGGCAGATCACCTCATCCGCCAGCTGTGACACCCGTTCCAGCGTATCTGGCGGTGCCACGGGGACCGCACAAATCAGTTTGGCCGGCTCACGCGCTCGAACCGCATGTAGCGCCGCGATCATGGTTGCACCGGTGGCCAGACCATCATCAATCACGATCGTGATCCGTCCTTTGACAGCAGCAGATTTTTTACCGGATTTGAATCGCATCCGGCGATGTTTCAAGCGATCGAGTTGTCTATCCTTTTCTTGTTCTAGATAGGAGGGACTGATAACGGCGCTCGCCGCCTCGGGAGAGATGTACACCCATCCGTTTTCGTCAATCGCCCCGATCGCATACTCCGGATTCATCGGTGCGCAGAGTTTGTGCGTGAGCACAATATCCAGTTCGCCATCCAGCAGGTTCGCGATGATGCTGCCCATGGGTACTGCACCGCGTGGGATCGCAAGTATCAGGGGATGGCGACCCTTGTATTGGATGAGCTTCTGCGCTAACAGTTCAGCTGCTTGCTCGCGCGATAAAAAGAGCTGCGCATTGTCCATCGTGTTATTCCATTGATGACGGGTGCGTAAAAAATCTGTCGCAGATCGGTATAGCGGCAGCGCTGAACCTTCTTGCAAGTTAGCAGCCCTGATGTACTTGGGTTTGTTTTGAAGCAAAGACCTCGATAGCAGCTTGGATACGCTGTAGGCAAGGATGTACTTCTTGCTATCGGAGATCGTGTCATGAAAACGCCGCAGGAATCGGCTCCAAGCTTTCATCCAGGACGTCATCTGGAAATTTTCGATGGCGCAGTCATCGATCCCTATCAGCAACGCGGTAAATATGCTGAACCAACGGTATGCAGCGATTGCGGTGCGGTTTATCAGAAAGGTCGATGGCAGTGGTCATCTGTGCCGCCACAGGTGCATGCACACAATGAAAGATGTCCTGCCTGTGCCCGTATACGCGAAGACATGCCTGCGGGTTATCTGACGATCAAAGGTCTTTTTGCGAAAGATCACCATGATGAACTGATACAGCTATTGCGCCATCATGAACAACACGAAAAAACTGAGCATCCGTTACAGCGCATCATGCAGATTGACGAGCAGCCGAATGCTTGGGTGATCACCACCACCGATATTCATCTGGCGCGCGGATTGGGCGAGGCACTTGAACATGCTTATCGTGGCACGCTGCAGTACCACTACAACAAAGAGGACTACCTGCTGAGAGTGTCGTGGGAGCGCTGAGGTGATTCCATCAAAGGTAAATCGTGACTGACGCGCTGCGCTAAAAATCCTGAAATGCTGTGGCAAAGGCTGCAGTGAAAGCGGCCATTTGCGCACGCGGCAAATGATCGATACCCGCCGCTGCCGGTCGGCCACTGCCGCCAAACAGTGCGCAGAGTATGTCTGCGCCATGCAGTCTGTTCTTTGGCGCACGAACGCTGACGGTGTAACCACTCTGTCGATCAGGTGTCAGCACAGCATGCGCTTTGTCGTGAGAGGCCATTGCCAGTTGATTGGCAAAGGCACCGCGCACGCGCCGGCTTGCAGCGTTATCAGGAAGCAGGACGATGGTGCCAACTGGCAGCTCGATTCGTTCATGATTTTGGTGCGCTGATGTCAAGTCATGCAGGCGTGTTGCACGCAGGCGGGTAAATACCGGTTCATTGGCGAAAAAGTCCCAAGGATCCCGGTAGCGACGTACATGTTCGTAGAGTAGGCGCGGATGGATGATGAGATCTTCGTCGCTGTCGCCGTAAGCGTTGTAGTTGAGGCATTCACCCAGTTCCTGCAATAGCGTGAGTTGTGCTGGATCGATACCCGCAGCCGAGCCAAGCGCACGTGCCTGATCGGCCAGGTTGTCGCCAAACGCAGCAACCACGGCCCAGGGGCGTTGCCGTCCACGCAGAAAACGATCGACCAGCATGCCAGTGCAGACATCGGGCGTGGTGTCGATGATTGCGTGCAGACCGGGCTGAAGGGGCAACTCACCGGCCTGATGATGATCGAAGTAATCAACGATCACGCCCTTCTGCAGCAAGGCATCAAGCGCTACGCGATTGCGAGCCAGAGAGATATCCAGCACCGTAACCCTGTCGCCAGCATGGGCCTGCACGCGCTCGAGAAGTGCAATCTCGCGCTTTCGGCCTGTGATCAGCGTTGCCTGCGCAGGATGCTCAAGCCGTAGCTGATGCAGGGCGCAAATACCATCAGCATCGCCGTTAAAAACATCGAATTGTCGGATCGCAGATGGCATGGCAGCTGTCGCAGTACAAACTAAGGCTGTAGACCGCATGGATTAAAGTCGTCAGGGATTTGACCAGGAAAATCCATGCGAATTGCAGGGGCCGTTTTGATCGGCCAGATTTATGCGAACCGGTGGGCACAAGGACAGTATGCAATGCCCTTTTTGGACATACGGAAATTAATCTCAGTATTAAATAGGCGGTCACGGCTGAACTGACCTCAAAAATTCAGTAAGAACAATGAATTAGCTGTCAGGGTCAGGACTTTTTTGGGTGAGGCATAAGCCGTGGGCCTCCCAATTTGGTATTCTCTCGTTGCCGTGAATCAAGCAGCCTTGATTCATCGATGTGAAACATATTCTGGAGGTTTGTTTTGAGGCACTTTAGTGGTTCTATCCTTGTCGCAATCATCTGCCTGTCGCTAGCAACATGGTGGGGTTTCGAACATGGCGGTATGACAGGCGCACTGACCGCCTTCGGGGTTGCGCTCATCCTCAGCATTATGGAAATCTCGCTGTCTTTTGATAATGCGGTCGTTAATGCTTCCGTCCTCAAAAACTGGGATGAATTCTGGCAGCGGCTGTTTCTGACACTGGGTATGGTCGTTGCCGTCTTCGGTATGCGACTAATTTTCCCATTGGTGATCGTTGCGCAGACTGCCGATCTGGGTGCTGCCGAGGTCTGGAACCTCGCCTTACACAGTCCGCATGAATTTTCAAAGTACTTGACTGAGCATCATGATGAGGTCGCTGCCTTTGGCGGCGTCTTCTTGCTGCTGGTGTTCCTGAACTTCATTTTTGATGAAGATAAGGAGCAGCACTGGTTGGGTCATTTCGAAGCAAAATTATCCAGCTACGGAAAGATTCAGGCGGTCCCCATTTTTATCGCTCTGCTTGTCGTATTGGGTAGTCTGACGCTGGTGGAGGATTCCAACCATCTGGTCGTTCTTACCGCAGGTATGTGGGGCATCATTGTCTACGTGGGCGTCGATGTTCTGAGCAATATGCTGGAGAAGGAGGATAACGAAGGCGGCGATCTTGCCAAGGTCATCAAGAGCGGCAGCATTGGCGGCTTCTTGTACCTCGAGATACTCGATGCGTCTTTTTCCTTCGATGGCGTGATCGGTGCTTTCGCAATCACCAACGATGTCGTGATCATCATGCTGGGTCTGGCGGTGGGTGCCATGTTCGTGCGTTCAATCACGGTCTATCTGGTCAAGCAGGGTACGCTGGACGAATACGTTTATCTCGAACACGGCGCACACTATGCGATTGGCATTCTGGCGCTGATCATGTTCATTACGATGAAATTTCATGTGCCTGAGATTGTCACCGGATTAATCGGCATTGCCTTCATTGCTGCGTCGGTGTGGTCTTCACTGCATTACCGAAAGGCCCATGCAGAGGATGCAAAGGATAACGATTGACTCATCATTCGTGAGCAGATTTTATCGAAATTAAAAATGGGCCCCAGCGGGGCCCATTTTTTATTCATATCCTGCAGTTCCTTCGCTACAACGCATCGCGATGGAACTTCATCAAGCCTTGTACTTGAAGCCATGATGCCGCAGCGGCAATGAGCGAATCCGCTTGCCTGTCGCCTTGAACAAGGCATTCATCATCGCAGGAATCACACCGCCAATTGGGGGCTCACCGACACCGCCCCAGAAGGTGCCCGTCGGTACCAGCACAGGTATCACTTCTGGTGAATGCCCGATACGCGCCAGCGGATAATCGCCAAAATTACCCTGCACGACGCGGCCCTGCTCAATCGTGATGTCTTCGAACATCAGCGCTGACAATCCCCAGACCACACCACCTTCAATCTGTGCCTTGACTGCATCCGGATGGACCACATGGCCGCTGTCAATCGCCACAGCCACTCGTTTGACATCAATCACCGAGCCCTTGCTGACCGAGAGTTCGACGGCTGCTGCGGTGAAGCTGCCGTAGGAATCCACGACAGCAATCCCGCGATGCACGCCCTTGGCCGCAGGCTTGTCCCAGCCTATGGCTTTGGCGACTGCATCGAGTACGGCTTGATCTTTTTTACCTTCCAGCAGAGGACGGCGGAACTGGTAGGGATCTTTGCCTGCCGCATGCGCGAGTTCATCAATAAAGCATTCGCGATAAAAAGGATTATTGGTATGAGCCACCGCACGCCAGAAACCCGGCGGTACATGCAGATCGCGCATCATGTATTCGTTCGTAAAGTTGGGTACGGCGTACGGATTGTCACGGAATACACGCGTGTTGATCTGATCAACGCCATCCTTCACAAACTGCGGATAGACAGTCACTGCAATTGACTGGTCCGACTGACGCACTTCCCAACCTACCCAGTTGCCTTTTTCGTCCAGACCACCGCGCAGTTTCACCAAGGTGACCGGACGGTAGCGACCCTGACGCATGTCTTCTTCGCGTGACCATTGCAGGCGCACTGCTGTGCCGGGTATCGCTTTGGCGATTTTGACGGCCTGCTTCACGTAGTCCTGATGCGGTCCACGTCGACCAAATCCACCACCGGCATGCATTTTGTGGATATACACTTTGTCGAGCGCTAATCCGCCGGATTCGGAGGCCGCTGCGGCTGAAGCCTCACCATTTTGCGTACCGACCCACACATCAAGCCGGTCGGCTGTATAAATTGCTGTGGCTGTCTGTGGTTCCATAGTGCAGTGATTCACAAAGCCTGTTGTGTACTCCGCTTCGAGTACCTTGTGCGCGCCTGCGAGTGCGCTGCGGGCATCGCCGTCTTTGCGTGCGATCGGTGCTTCTTTGGCTTCCAGACCTTCGCGCATGTACGCCATGATGGAAGCGCTGGAGATCTTGCCTTTCTCACCGTTTTCCCATTCAGGCTTGATCGCTTTTAGTGCCTGGTTCGCCTGCCACCAGTTGTCGGCAACAACAGCAATCCATTCTTCCGAGGTGACGATATGCTTCACGCCCGGCATTTTTTTTGCGGCGGCATCGTCATAGCGTTTCAGAAATCCGCCGAACACCGGACTCTGCAAGATCGACGCATGCAGCATTCCCGGCAGGCGTATATCAGCGGCATACACTTGCGAGCCATTGACCTTGGCAGGTATATCAAAGCGCGCCGGCGATGTGCCGATCAGTTTCCAGTTTTTAGGGTCTTTCAAACGGGGAGCCGCCGGTACCGGCAGGGTGGCGGCAAGGCCGGCCAGTTCACCATAGCGCGCCGTTTTGCCGGAAGGGTGAGTCACTACACCTTTGCTCGCACTACATTCCGATGCAGGTACATTCCATTGCTGTGCGGCGGCGGCGATCAGCATCTCGCGTGCTGCAGCACCGCCTTGACGCACATATTCATGCGAGTCTCGGATGCCGCGACTGCCGCCCGTGGACATGTCCTTGAAAATCCGGTTTCGGCGCATGTGCATGTTCACATCCGCGTACTCGGGCTTGACCTTGTTCCAGTCACATTCCAGCTCTTCGGCCACCAGCTGGGCCAAACCGGTGAAAGAACCCTGACCCAGCTCCGAGCGCGCGATACGGATAATGACCGTATCGTCGGGCTGAATCACGATCCAGTGCGTCACTTCCGGCGCGCCACTGGCTTCAGCGGCAATCGCAGTTCCCGAGGTAGCGGCCTGCAAGCCCAGAACAAAAGCGCCACTCAGTGCAGCGGATTGCTTGAGGAAGGTGCGGCGGGCGGGATGTTTGGATACGGCGGTCATGGTCTCGGCTCCTGACAGAGGGTTTTTATTGGAAGTATTTTACCGCTTACGCCAGCCTTCTCCATCAGAGACTGCCTGCCGGTAACTGTTGTGCCGCGCGCTCGGACATCACTAAAACCAGCTTCATTCGTGCTCGCGTCATGCCCACGAAAAGTTTGCGAAAGCTTTTTTCATCCAGTGTTTCGAAATCGATTTCCGTAAAAATCACCGCGGGTGCAGACTGACCCTTGAAGCGATAGACCGATTCGGTCAGCAACTCGCCCTCGCGAAACTCCGGATTGCCGAACAAGTCGTAGCTGCCTGTGAATGATTTGAGTGGATGCTGACCCAGCGCATCGAGATTGAGCAGTGCAGAATTTTCACGACCACGAAAACTCACAATCGCCATATCGCTGCGCGTATAGCCTGCTGCCAGACATCGGGTGATTGCCTGACGTGTCTGAGTTTGCAATGCGCTAGTGTCGTCATGTGCGTAGGTGAGTAGCTCAATTTCTGCACCGGCAAACGGGCTCGCCGCTTCGATAGTCGTGCCTGCCGGCGCGATTGTAGACAGCAGATCGACGATGTGTCTGGGGCTGCGAAAATTCGACCACGCATGCAAGCTCACCCAGCCGGGCAGTCCAACAGCATCACGACCGTATAAATTTTGCATGGGGTCTTCCAGCCAGAGCGCACGACCATCAGGTTTTAGCAGACGCAGCAGGGTATCGCGCCAGCGGTCGGAGAAATCCTGACCTTCATCGACAATCAGCAGGTCGAATTGCCAGTCGGGCGACAGTAGACTATCGGCTAGCGTCTGCTCGAGACTGCGCCAGATGGCAGGATCGCGATAATCCGGTGTCATACCCGAGTCGCGTGCAAAGCGGTCGCACAGCTGATGAAAACTCGCCACCACGCCGCCCTCTGGCAAGAGCTTGCGCACATGATCGGCCAGAGGACGGTTATAGGACACATACAGAGCTTGCAAGCCGCGCGCCAAGGCATCGGAAAATTCAGCCAGCGCCAACTGTGTCTTGCCGCTGCCGGCGGTACCTGTGACGCGCAGACGAAAAGGCGAGAACTCGAGTTGCCGTGCCCAGGTAGCGAGCCCGCCCGACAGGCGCGTGACCAGCGCATTTGCCTGCCCGATCATGGCGCTCGGGTCCGGCACCAGTTGCAGTACATTGCTGAAAAACCGCAGGACGCGATCACGCTGCGCTGATTTGCCTGTCTTCGGCAACAACTGAAGAATAAGGGTCGGCAGTTGATCGCGGCGACTGGCATCAACAATGCGTTCGGGTGCGATGCCTGCAGCTTCGGGACGCTTGATCTGGTAATCCGGGCAATACAGCAAATAATCGATCAACAGTGGTTCAGCCTGATGGCCAAAGCGCTGACGCAGTACCGACAGCGGCCGCAAAATTTGCTGCTGAATCAGCCGGGGCTTGTCGATCCCCGGCATTTTTTTGGCAAGTCCCTCATCCGTCTCGGTCAGAAAACCGGATTGCTGTTCAATCAGCAAGGTGCGGCCATCCGGACCCACGATGATGAAATCAATATCGCCATAGGCAGAATAGCCTTGTTCCACATGCGTCCAGTGCACCCCGTGAAATACGGTGTAGTCGTCGGAGAGCCTGGCCGCCAGCAGATGCAGCGTTTCGATCTCACGTTGTGCTGCGCCGGTGACGGCCATTTCACGCCAGCCTTCAGGTTGGATATGCGCCATAGAGAGAGGTAATCGGAACAGAAGCGCTATTGTAGCCAGCTCACTGGTAAACTTCAGCGCACTTGTTTTCGGAGAATGG
>CAMBJI010000020.1 GCA_945867725.1 Bordetella parapertussis | reverse complement strand
CATGGCACGCGACGTGCGCGTCATTCTCGTCAAGCTGGCTGACCGTCTGCACAATATGCGCACGCTGGATGCGATGTCACCCGAGAAACGCCGTCGCATTGCGCGCGAGACAATTGAAGTCTATGTGCCTATCGCGCACCGCTTGGGTCTCAACAACATTTATCGCGAACTGCAGGATCTGTCGTTCTCGCACATGCTGCCGATGCGATATCGCACCCTGTCCAAGGCCGTACGATCGGCGCGGGGTAACCGGCGTGAACTGGTTAGCAAGATTCTGGAAACGGTTAAGCACGGACTGACCAGCACTGGCATCGAGGCTGGTGTTTATGGCCGCGAAAAAACGCTGTACGGCGTGTATCGCAAGATGCGCAACAAGCACTTGAGTTTTTCTCAGGTGCTGGATGTCTATGGCTTTCGCATCGTCGTCGATAATTTTGCGAACTGTTATGTCGCACTGGGCACCCTGCACTCCATGTTCAAGCCCATGCCAGGCAAGTTCAAGGATTACATTGCCATTCCCAAGCTCAATGGCTACCAGTCGCTACACACCACCGTCATCGGCCCTTATGGCACGCCGGTGGAATTCCAGATCCGCACCGAAGAAATGCACCGTGTCGCGGAATCCGGCGTCGCTGCACACTGGCTCTACAAGAATGAAGATGGTGAACTGACCGATCTGCAACAGCGTACGCACGCCTGGCTGCAATCACTGCTCGATATCCAGCACCAGACAGGTGATTCAGCCGAGTTTCTGGAACATGTGAAGGTAGATCTATTTCCTGATTCCGTTTATGTGTTCACACCCAAATCCACCATCATTGCATTACCGCGCGGCGCTACTGCACTGGATTTTGCGTATACGATTCACACCGATATCGGCGACCATGCTGTCTCTGCGCGCATTAATCATGAGCCAGCCACACTAAAAACTGAGCTGCGCAATGGCGACATTGTTGGCATTGATGTCTCCGACGACGCCCGGCCTACACCGAACTGGCTGACCTTCGTACGAACCGGCAAGGCGAGATCGGCGATTCGCCATCATCTGCGTACCATCGACCGTGAAGAAGCTATTGAGCTGGGGCGCATGCTGCTGGAACAATCGCTGGCAGCGCTGGAACTTCCGACGACCATACCGACCGACATTGGCGAGCGCCTGATTCATGACACTAGCGCTAAATCTGTGAGCGATCTGTTTGCCGAGATTGGTGTTGGCAAGCGTATGGCGATGCTAGTAGCACGACATATTCACGGACTGATTCAAGGCAAAACAGATAAGGCAAGCCTGCCAGAGGACCAAAGCAGCACCAAGATCAAGCCAGTCAACATCACGGGCCACGAGCCCGCCTCATCGGTACAGCTTGCGCCGTGTTGTCTGCCTATCCCCGGCGATGCATTGACAGGTCATCTGCGTCGCGACCAGACACTGTCCGTGCATGCCGCTGAGTGTGAGGTCGCTAAACGTCTGCGTGCAAAAGAGCCGGGACGTTGGATTGATGTGAGCTGGGCCGGTGAGCATGCACGCCGTTTCGACAGCCGAATTCGAGTGCTACTGAAGGACGAAAAAGGTGCGCTGGCACGACTGGCCGCAGAGATCAACGAGTCCGATTCAAATATCGTGCACGTGGGTATGGATGAAGGCAGCAACAGCCCGATGATTGAGCTGCGCTTCACAGTCCAGGTCGAGGACCGCGTTCACCTCGCGCGTCTGATACGTAATGTCAAACGCGTCAAAGGTGTGGAAAGAATTCTGCGGGAACGCTCGTAATATCAATCGGCGTAACCCGAATGCGCCACATGACACCCACCTAAAAAAACCTGATCAAAGCGCTTTGCGTTTGACCTTTTTTTGCAGGTGGCGTATTCCAAACCAGACAAACAAGGCCACCACAGGTACCGCAATGCCGGTCACCAGATCCGGATCGATGCGCAGACCTGAAGCTTTTGCAGCCTTACCGCCATAGCTAATCAAACCCGCCAGATAGTAAGACACGGCAACGACCGATAAGCCCTCCACCGCTTGCTGCAATCGCAGCTGTTGCGCAGCACGTGCGTTCATGGATTCAAGGATTTTGCTGTTCTGCTGCTCCTGACGAATGCCCACGCGGGTGCGCAGCAGGGAGTTGGTGTTGGCAATACGCTCGGCTAATGATTCCTGCCGACGCGCAGCTGCCGTACAAGTATTCATTGCCGGCGTGAGACGGCGCTGCATGAATTCAGCAATGGTCGGTATGCCCTGAACCCGGCGCTCACGCAGCTCTTCGATGCGCGAATTCACCAGATTGAAGTAAGCATTGGACGCAGAAAATCGGTAGCTGTTATCGACCGCCAACTGCTCCAGTCGTGCAGCCAACGACGTAATTTCTTCGAGCAAGGACTGTTCTTTGGCCATACCCTCGGCGTCGCCATGACGCTCTGGCTGATCCATTTCCACCATGGCGGACGTCAGTGAAGCCAGTTGGGCTTCAATGGCATTGAGCACCGGCGTGGCACGCTGTGCAGACGGCAAACCGAGCAAGGCCATCATCCGATAGGTTTCAATTTCCAAGAGTCGCTGCACCAGACGTCCCGCCTGCTGACCTTTGAGCCCGCCGTCACGCACAACGAAACGTACAAAACCATCGGCATGTACCTTGAAGTCTGTCCAAACCTGTGCTGCCTCGGAGGCTTCACAACCGACCACCGCATTGCCTTCAAACAGCCGACGCATGTGCGGAACGGCTTCTGCAGCAGACTCACTCGCTTCTTCAAGGACGACATGCGTTGCCACCATCAGCAGGCCTTGCAAGCGCAGCAGCCAGGCCTCTGGCAAATCGGCTGAGGGCATCTGATCAAACAAATTATCTGGCGATCGGGGCATGCGCACGCCGGCGACAAAGGTGTAGCTGGCAAATTCGGTGTGACACTCCCACTTCAGACGAAAGCGCCCGAAGTCATGAAAAAAATACCGGGCTTCACTCACGGGTGGCGTCACACCAAATTGCATGCAAAGCGAGGCCAGCAATTCCGTCTGCGCACCGCGATGGCCTGGCGAGGATTCGTTGCGTCCGTGGATTGCCATCTGCGTAATCCGCTCGGGTGCTTCGAGACGAATCGGTGGACGGGAATGAATTTCAGCCGCAAGAGGAACGCGCAGCGGGTGATTCAGCGTTGGGAAAATGATCGGCATGCAGAGTCCGGTCTGGGCAGCACCAAAAAGTGCGTAAATGTAATTTTACGTCAAGGTGGTGACGGGTATGTGACGCGCAGAATTTCCAATTCATCCACACCGGCCGGCGTGGTCAGCGTAATCACGTCGCCCTCGCGTGATTTGGTCAGTGCACGCGCCACGGGTGCCACCCAGCTGATCTTTCCCTTGAGAGGATCGAGCTCGTCAATGCCTACGATGGTTATGCTCTGTTCACTACCGGCACTGTTTAGATAAGTTACCGTAGCGCCAAAAAACACCTGATCGCTGCCGTGATGAATACTGGGATCAACGACCTCGGCCAGATCAAGTCGCTTGGTAAGAAAGCGAATACGGCGGTCTATCTCGCGCAGCCGACGCTTGCCGTAGATGTAGTCACCGTTCTCGGAACGATCCCCATTCGACGCAGCCCAGTGGACGATTTTGACTACTTCAGGCCGTTCGGTATCGATAAGCTGTAGCAGCTCCTCGCGTATACGTTGATAGCCCTGCGGCGTGATGTAATTCTTGGCACCGGGAGGAATCGGTGGCAAACCGCCGTCGTCATCCCCATCACCATCAGACTCTTTGACGAATGCTTTGTTCATTCTGCCCGTTCTTTCGGGGGTTTTGCCGCCTTGCCCGTCTGAATTGCAAAGCGCGCTT
This sequence comes from Bordetella parapertussis, assembly GCA_945867725.1. Taxonomy (GTDB): domain Bacteria; phylum Pseudomonadota; class Gammaproteobacteria; order Burkholderiales; family Burkholderiaceae_D; genus Pernthalerella. The sequence continues at coordinate 9,877 of CAMBJI010000020.1, read as the reverse complement.
CATCATCCTGCGCCAAGGCTTGCGTCATCCACGGCATGATGTCTTTCAATGTCGCCTCCAGCGTCCAGGGCGGATTGATGATGAACATGCCGCTACTGCGCAAACCCTGATCCTGCGCTGCCGGACCAGCCACCGTCAAGGTGACGTTTAACCATTCGGAGGCTGCCACGCGTTTCAAACGCTCTGGCAATTGCTGCGAGTCGAGTCGTCCTAGCACTGGGTACCAGATGGCATAGGTGCCCGTTGCAAAACGTTTTTGTGCATCCTCGATGGCGACCTTCACCTTGCGGTAGTCGTCCTTGTCTTCATACGAGGGATCCATCAGGATCAAGCCGCGCCGTGATGGCGGTGGCAACAAGGCTTTTAGTCCGGCAAAGCCATCGGCACGTTGCAACTGCACTCGGGTGCCACGTGCGCTGGATTTTTGACCATTGGCAGCCGCATGGGCTTCAAGCTTGCGAAAACTCTCTGCAAGCAGTTTGCTGTCAGCCGGATGCAACTCAAAAAGGCGCAAACGATCCTGATCTCGCATCAGTCGCTCGGCAAGAAATGGTGACCCGGGATAGTGACGCAGCCGACCGGCGGGGTTCATGTCTCTGATGACTTGCAGGTATTCATTCACCGCAGCGGGAGCGTCATCCCTGTCCCACAGCAGCGCCACACCCGCGTCAGACTCGCCGCTCTTGGTCGCGTAATCGCTGTCAAGCTGATAGGCACCCGCACCTGCGTGGGTATCAATCACCATATAGGGGCCTGGTTTCTGGTTCAGATAACCAAGCAGTTGCGTGAGTACGCAATGCTTGAGTACATCGGCGTGATTACCTGCGTGAAAACCGTGGCGGTAGCTGAACATGGTGGGGGCGAAGAGAAGTGAAGCCGGATTCTACCAAGTCTGGTCACGGTAATAAAAAAGGCCACGCCCTTTTGAGGTGTGACCTTGTTTTATCGTTTGTTGGTACACAACGGAAGACGCTGGATCCCGGCCTGCGCCGGGATGACGATTTTGAGTTCCGCAGCTTTTATAAACTCATTTCGGACGCAAGGGCCGCTGTATTCGGGCAGCTCTGGTACGGCGAATGGATGCCGGTTAGCCTCCCAAACGTCATCACTTGCATGTGATGACTGCTGCGCGGGCGGATCGCATGCGATCCGAATTCCCCGCTCGCTCCCGGCGCAGGCCGGGATCCAGTGTCTTTAAGCTTTTTAAGCAACCTTCTTGTCGAAGAACTGCTCATCCTCAGTCGAGCCATGCAACGCAGTCGTTGACGACTGACCTTGCTGAATCGCCTGGGTCACCGCATCGAAATAACCGGTACCGACTTCGCGCTGATGCTTGACCGCGGTGAAGCCTTTTTCTGCGGCGGCAAATTCAGCTTCTTGCAGTTCAACGAACGCCGACATCTGGTTGCGTGCATAGCCATGGGCCAGATTGAACATGGAGTAGTTCAGTGCATGGAAGCCAGCCAGTGTGATGAACTGGAACTTGTAGCCCATTGCGCCGAGTTCTTTCTGGAATTTAGCGATCGTGGCGTCATCCAGATTTTTCTTCCAGTTAAACGAAGGCGAGCAGTTGTAGGACAACATCTTGCCCGGGAATTTTGCATGGATGGCTTCAGCGAATTTTTTCGCGAATGCCAGATCAGGCTTGCCGGTTTCACACCAGACGAGATCTGCATAAGGCGCATAAGCCAGACCGCGCGAGATCGCCTGATCGATACCGGGCTTGGTACGATAGAAGCCTTCAGGTGTGCGCTCGCCGGTGAGGAAAGGCTTGTCGATGTCATCGACATCGGAAGTCAGCAGGTCAGCTGCTTCGGCATCAGTACGCGCAACCAGAATCGTCGGCGTGCCAGATACATCGGCAGCCAGACGTGCGGCATTGAGCTTTTCAACGGCTTCGCGCGAAGGTACCAGGACCTTGCCACCCATGTGGCCGCACTTCTTCACCGATGCGAGTTGGTCTTCAAAGTGAACGCCAGCAGCGCCCGCTTCGATCATGGATTTCATCAGCTCGAAAGCATTCAGTACACCGCCAAAACCGGCTTCAGCATCAGCGACGATCGGTGCGAAGAAGTCGATATCGTTTTTGCCTTCGGACCACTGAATCTGGTCTGCGCGCTGGAAGGTGTTGTTGATGCGCTTGACGACCATTGGCACCGAGTTGACCGGATACAGCGACTGATCGGGATACATTTCACCAGCGAGGTTGGCATCACCTGCGACCTGCCAGCCTGAGAGATAAATCGCCTTCAGACCCGCTTTAACTTGCTGCATGGCCTGATTGCCTGTGAGCGCGCCCAGCGCATTGACGAAAGGCTCTGTGTGCAACAGGCCCCACAACTTTTCAGCGCCACGCTTGGCAAGCGTGTGTTCGATGTTGACGGAGCCGCGCAAACGGACGACGTCCTCAGCGCTGTAATTGCGCTTGACGTCTTTCCAGCGTGGATTTTCTGCCCAATCTTTGGTCAATGCCTGAATCTGTTGCTCACGAGTTGCCATGATTATTTCTCCCGGGGTTGATACCGCATACACAATAAAACGTATAAAAGAATGGTAGGCTTTTTTTTGCGAGGCAACAAGGTCTTATATAAGACATATAAGATAAATTTTATTGAAATTAATCAATAGCTTATAACTTCCGTTTTGCGATGCGGAATAGAATTTCTTTGGATGAAAGGAATACGTGCTGCCATGCACCCCGAATATTTCATAATGTGAAAACAAGATTTCATTGGCTGGAAATGGGAAGCCGCATCAATGGCGAAGGATTGCGGCCCATTACAAAAGATTGCAGCCCATTACGCGGCCTTTCTGAACCCCAGTTCCGATCCTGCCACATCGACTTCCACCACATCTTTGGGGCCAAATTTACCCTGCAGGATGGCCTTGGACAGCGGATTCTCTAACTCCTGCTGAATGGCGCGCTTGAGCGGACGCGCACCGTACACCGGATCAAAACCCGCCTCGGAGAGCTTGAAAAGCGCCGCATCCGACACATGCAGGGTGATTTCCATTTTTTGCAAACGCTGCTCGAGCACCTGCAGCTGTATGCGCGCGATCGAACTGATGTGCTTGCGATCCAGTGCGTGGAAGACCACCATTTCGTCAATGCGGTTGATGAATTCGGGACGGAAATGACCGCGCACCTCAGCCATCACAGCAAGCTTGATCAGCTGAGGATCGCTGTCTTCCATGGACTGAATTTTGTGCGAGCCGAGATTCGATGTCATGACGATGACGGTATTGCGAAAATCAACAGTTCTACCGTGCCCGTCAGTCATGCGGCCATCATCCAGTACCTGCAGCAAGACATTAAAGACATCCGGATGAGCCTTCTCGATTTCATCGAGCAGAATCACGCTATAGGGCTTGCGACGCACGGCCTCCGTCAGATAACCGCCCTCCTCATAGCCCACATAACCCGGCGGCGCACCAATGAGCCGAGCGACAGAATGTTTTTCCATGAATTCGCTCATATCCAGACGAATGAGCGATTCTTCGGTATCGAACAGGAAAGCAGCTAGCGCCTTAGTCAACTCGGTCTTGCCCACGCCCGTGGGTCCGAGGAACATGAACGAACCATAGGGGCGATGAGGATCAGCCAGACCCGCACGTGAACGCCGTATCGCATCCGAAACCGCACCAATGGCTTCGTGCTGTCCTACCACGCGCTTGTGCAGCTCATCTTCCATTTGCAGTAACTTATCTCGCTCACCCTGCATCATCTTGGCTACAGGGATACCGGTAGCGCGTGCAACAACTTCGGCGATTTCCTCTGCGCCGACTTGCGTGCGCAACAGCCTCGGCTTGTCGCTCGCAGCATTGCTCTTATCGGCCTGCTTGAGTTTCGCTTCCAGCTCGGGCATGCGGCCGTACTGCAGCTCGGACATTTTCTGCCAGTCGCCCTTTCGACGTGCCTCTTCCATTTGCAGGCGCAGCTTCTCGATTTCTTCCTTGATGTGCTGACTACCCTGGACCGCCGATTTTTCAGCTTTCCAGACTTCTTCAAGATCAACGTACTCGCGCTCTAGCCGGGTAATTTCTTCTTCGATCAAACCCAGACGCTTTTGGGATGCGTCGTCTTTTTCTTTCTTCATCGCTTCGCGCTCGATCTTGAGCTGAATCAAACGACGGTCCAGCTTGTCCATGACCTCGGGCTTGGAATCAATCTCGATCTTGATTTTTGCTGCAGCCTCATCAATCAGGTCAATTGCCTTGTCGGGCAAAAAACGATCCGTGATGTAGCGATGCGAAAGCTCTGCAGCAGCCACGATCGCCGGGTCGGTGATGTCCACGCCGTGGTGGACTTCGTATTTTTCCTGTAACCCGCGCAAGATGGCGATGGTCGCTTCGACACTGGGCTCGTCGACCATGATTTTCTGAAAGCGACGCTCAAGGGCTGCATCTTTTTCGATGTACTTGCGATATTCATCCAGCGTGGTCGCGCCAACGCAATGCAATTCACCACGCGCCAGTGCGGGCTTCAGCATATTGCCGGCATCCATGGCGCCTTCAGCTTTACCAGCACCCACCATGGTGTGCATTTCATCGATGAAGACGATGGTCATTCCTTCGTCTTGTGCGAGTTCTTTGAGTACGGACTTCAGGCGCTCTTCGAATTCACCGCGATACTTGGCACCCGCCAGCAGGGCAGCCATATCAAGTGACAGAACGCGCTTGTTTTTCAGACTCTCTGGCACTTCACCATTGACGATACGCTGAGCCAGACCTTCGACGATGGCGGTCTTGCCAACGCCCGGCTCCCCAATCAATACAGGATTATTTTTACTCCGACGCTGCAGCACTTGAATGGCGCGGCGAATTTCGTCGTCGCGACCGATGACGGGATCCAACTTGCCCTGTCGCGCGCGCTCGGTCAGATCAAGGGTGTATTTCTTCAATGATTCTCGCTGGCCTTCGGCATCCTGCGAATCGACTTTTGAACCACCGCGCACGGCCTGAATCGCGGTTTCCAGTGATTTGCGTGTCAGACCATGATCACGGACAAGACGACCGGCTTCGGATTTGTCGTCGGTCAGCGCTAGCAGCACCATCTCGCTCGCGATGAACTGATCATTGTGTTTCTGGGCTTCCTTGTCGGCCAGATTAAGCAAGGCAGCCAGTTCACGCCCTACTTGGACTTCGCCGCCCGCGCCGGTGACGCTGGACAAGCGATCGATGGCTTGTTTGAGTTGATTGACGAGTCCACCCACGTTGACACCGGCGCGTTGAAGCAAGGAGCGGCTACTGCCATCGTCCTGATTCAGTAAGGCCATCAGCAGATGCAGCGGATCAATGTATTGGTTGTCGCTGCCCACGGCTAGGCTCTGAGCATCGGAAAGCGCTTCCTGCAGCTTGGTCGTGAGTTTGTCGAGGCGCATGAATCAACTCCAGTGGTGTTCGGTCTGGAATCGTTATTGGGCTGACTGGCTGGAATTCAAGGTTGAATAAATACCAGTCTTTTGGAGGGACAACGCTGGAGTGAAAATTCTAAGCCTTTAAAATCAATAGCTTGGCAACACTTCCTCAAGCATATAGTTATACGATGCTATGAACATTGTCCGAGAACAAAGCGCCCCTGCGGGGCATACTTTCAGGCAGCAAACCAGCGCCAGGTCGCCAGTCCGGCCATGCAACAGGCCAGAGACCCCAACAAATGCACGCCGGTATGCAGGAATGCCCAACCATAAGCGCCGCGTTGCAAGAGCAACAGGGATTCGGCTGAGAAGCTGGAAAAAGTAGTCAGCGCACCGAGAAACCCCGTGACGACCAAGAGACGCCATTCCGGAGGCAAGTCAGGCAGGCTTTGAAAAAGCCCAACGGCAACCCCAATCAGATAACCACCGACTAGATTCGCTGCGAGTGTACCCAGTGGCAGGTTTTCAACGCGCGCATTCAGCCAAAGGGAAAGCCCCCAACGCGACCAGGCCCCTAGCGTGGCGCCGATTGCAATCGCAATCAGGCTTGGGAAGCTGGAGCCCATTTCGCCATGGCCTCATCGTCGGAAACACGGGCATCCACCCAGCGCGCACCGGCAGGTGTTTGCTCTTTTTTCCAGAAGGGCGCTTCGGTCTTGAGGTAATCGATGATGAATTCGCAGGCATCAAACGCTTCGCCGCGGTGGGCCGATGTCACCGCCACGAGCACAATCTGATCCAGTGGCTTGAGTGGCCCGACGCGATGAATCACTAGCGCATCAAAAATATCCCAGCGCGCTTTGGCCTGATTGACGATGTCCTCCAGGGATTTTTCAGTCATGCCGGGATAATGCTCGAGCTCCATTTCGGCGACATGCTCACCTTCGTTCAAGTCACGTACCGTGCCCAAAAAAGTGACGACCGCACCGACTTTAGGTGTGTTGGCACGCAGTTGCGCGAGTTCAGTCGTGAGGTCAAAGTCTGCGGTTTGTACTCGTACAGCCATGAAGATTCTCCGCTTCGGTTCAACCGCCGGTGACGGGCGGGAAAAAGGCCAACTCGCAGCCTTCGCTCAGCAGGGCAGTCGCATCCACCATCTGCTGGTTGCAGGCGATGCGAAGGGATTTACCCTCAGCCAGTGCCTCAGCCCAGACACCGCCGCGCGACTGCAGCAAGGCCCGCACTTCGCCGGCGGAGCGTATTTCGGCTGGCAGCGTCAGCGTCTCGCTGGAGGTGCCGACCGCCTCTCTCAGGCTGGCAAAGAATTTCAACTGTATCTGCATGACGGGCTCAGTAAAGCAATTCCGAGAAAGGAATGAAGTGTACGGTATCTCCCGCGGCGATGGTCTGCCCGGCCGGATTGTCGACCAATCCATCGCCCCAGACAGTCGATGTCAACACACCCGAGCTCTGGTTGGGGAATAAGGACAATCCCTGCTCCTCGTTGATGCGAACTCGAAGAAATTCATTACGCCGGTCCGCCTTGGGCCAACTGAAATCGGCGCGCATAGTAAAGCGCGGTGGATTGGATGGCTGCGCACCTTGTAGTGCAAGGATAAAAGGCCGCACAAAGAGCAAGAAGGTCACGAAGCTCGAGACGGGGTTGCCGGGCAAGCCAACAAAAAACGCTGGCCGCTCGCCCTGACCCACTTCACCGAAAGCGAGTGGTTTGCCAGGCTTGATTGCAATTTGCCAGAGATTGAGACGCCCTTCGGCCTCGACGGCAGGCTTGATGTGATCCTCTTCACCCACCGACACACCACCAGAGGTGACAATCAGATCATGGCCCGACGCCGCCTGACGTAAGGCGGCCCGGGTCGCCTCCAACGAGTCAGGGACGTTACCCAGATCCGTGACATCACAGCCCAAGTGATCCAACAAACCACGCAGCATGAAACGATTGGAGTTGTAGATGGCACCGGGCTTGAGCGGTTCGCCGGGCATGGTCAGCTCATCGCCGGTAAAAAACACGGCCACGCGCAAACGACGGAATACCGGCAGAGTGGCCAGTCCGACCGACGCCAGCAAGCCCAACTCCTGCGCGCGCAAGCGTGTGCCCGCAGGCAGGATGGTGCTGCCGGCACGAATGTCCTCTCCGGCGCGACGTATCCACTCACCGGATTGCGGCGTATGCGAGATCGTCACCGAGCCACTATCCTGATCGAAGCTGCACTGCTCCTGCATGATGACGGCGTCTGCGCCCTCAGGGATCAGTGCGCCAGTAAAAATACGCGCAGCAGTACCGGCTTCGAGTGGCTGACCCACATGACCAGCAGGAATGCGCTGCGCCACCTTCAGCGATGCATGGCCACTGGCGCAGTCGGCGGCACGAACCGCGTAACCGTCCATCTGCGTATTGTCCATGGGTGGCACGTCCAGCTGCGAGCGCTGGTCGGCAGCCAGCACACGGCCCGTCCCTTCGAGGGTGGATACAGTCTGTGTCTCCGTCACCGGGCGAGCAGCTGTCAGCAGAAATCCAAGCGCTTCCTGCACGCTCAGCATGGGGACTTTGGTTGTCATTGTTTTGCCGGGGTTGTTGTCTCGCGCCGGATTGTAACGCCTCTGTGGTCGCCTACTGTGATCGCTTACTGTGATCGCCTAAGCGGGCCCCATCCTACAGTCCAGTGTGGGCAGCGATGTAGGTCTTGATCGCAGCCACATCCGCCTCCATGACGTCGAAACGCTGCGGTAAGGATTCAATCTGCTCAAAACCCGCAGGTCGTTCAGCGTCTCGCCCCAGCGCCTCGCGCAGGGTTTCGCCGAACTTTGCCGGCAGCGCCGTTTCGAGCACAATCATTGGCACACCCGGCTCCCAATGCTCGCGGGCGACTTTTACGCCATCGGCCGTGTGCGTATCAATCATCAGCCCATGGCGGGAATACACATCACGAATCGTAGACAGGCGATCGGCGTGAACGGATTTCCCTGAAGTAAACCCAAATTCAGCTACGCGCTTGAATTCATCACCATCACTTCCCGGCTTACCCGACAAATCGAAACCGCCCTGCGTTTCGACTTTCATGAACAGCGCACGTACCCTATCGCGATCACCCTCAAGCAAATCGTGGATGAATCGCTCGAAATTCGACGCCTTGCTGATATCCATGCTGGGACTGCTGGTGTGCAGAGTTTCTGCAGATTTGCGTACCCGGTAGATACCCGTCTGAAAAAACTCATGCAGCACATCATTTTCATTGGTCGCCACGACCAGTTTACTGATCGGCAGACCCATCATCCGCGCGATGTGGCCGGCGCAAATATTTCCGAAATTGCCAGAGGGGACAGTAAAAGAGACACGCTGTTTGTTATTCGTCGTGGCCGACAAATAGCCGCGGAAGTAGTACACCACCTGCGCCACCACGCGTGCCCAATTAATGGAATTGACGGTACCAATCTTCTGACGGGCTTTGAACTCAAGATCGTTTGACACGGCCTTGACCATATCCTGGCAGTCGTCAAAGACACCTTTCACCGCAATATTAAAAATATTCGGATCTTGCAGGCTGAACATTTGCGCGCATTGAAATGCACTCATTTTCTGGTGAGGCGACAGCATAAAGACACGGATGCCTCGCTTTCCTCGCATTGCATATTCAGCGGCGCTCCCGGTATCCCCTGAAGTTGCTCCGAAGATATTCAGCTCGGCCTGTTGCTTCGCTAGCGTGTACTCAAACAGATTACCCAGAAGTTGCATGGCCATGTCTTTGAAGGCCAGGGTCGGACCATTGGAAAGAGCTTGCAGAAGCAGGGAAAAGTCACCCGAAGTCTCTAGTGCACGCAGAGGGGTAATACGCGAGGTGTCTTCGTCAGCGCGTGCATTGCGATAAACGGCTGCTGTGTAGGTTCGATCGGCCAGCTGGTCGATATCAGCCGGTGGGATGTCGGTCGCAAATTTTTTCAGGATTTCACTGGCCAGCCCGGCATACGACAGCCCACGCCACCGATCCAGTTCTTCACCGCTTACCTGAGGGTAATGAGACGGCAGGTAAAGGCCGCCATCTGGCGCCAAACCACCGAGCAGGATCTCGGAAAAAGACGATGCGGCTTGATGCCCGCGGGTCGACAAATAGTGCATCACCAACATAGCTCCTGAAAAACAGAGTCCCAATTATAAGCGCTGAGGCAGTTTCCGCAGACAAACGAACTATCGACGGCTATCGGCACATGAGTTTTATGAATGTCAAAAGACTCATTTTTCATGAGAATTTTCAATGCTCGTTTAAACAATTAATCTCGCTTTGTCAATCCCATGAATTAGGTAATTTTGCGATTAATTTGCTTGCCATACAGAAATAAAAGCTCATCAAGCGTTTTTTTAAGCAATGCAATCACACGATCGTACCCGGCAGCAATTACCTTTCATTACTGGTTGAAATCGCGTCATACCTATCCGCTCAGGTTACGCAAGTGGGACAGAATTCTTCAAAACGAAGGAACGATTCGATGAACGACCAACTTCT
>CAMBJI010000019.1 GCA_945867725.1 Bordetella parapertussis | reverse complement strand
GGGATCAACAGATCCTATTTTTTTCTTAATAAAATCTTCCCCTATATTTTTTAATTGTGACAATTGTATAGAAGTAATTGGTTCGTCATCGGGGTCATTGATTACAAGCAATCCCAACTGACTCGCAAGCACTACATCATGCAGCTCACGATTAGACATATCAGTCTCATTCATATCAAATACCGATATACACTTCCAATATAAATTTATTATCGATTGTGCCAGCGCGGGACGAACGCAGTGGTCAATCATTAAATCAAATACTTGTTGTTCGCGGGTCTGATTGATGAACTCTGAATCGCCATCATCTGAATCAGATGATGATGAATTATCTTCGTCCAACATATAGAGGTAAGTTTCAAGCTTAGGTATAACTTCATCCCAACGATGCTTTATATCGTAGCCCAACATTGGCTCATGAGGCGGCTCAGGATTCGCCTCCAAGCGGGATAAAATTTCATCTTGAAATATAAAAACTAGGTCGTTACGCTGCACATCTGCAGCTGCTCTGGCGGCAAGTCGACAAACATTCACATTGAACACAGGTTTTGTTTTTGATTTTTCTGTAATCATGTTTTCAAGCAGGTAGGTGCAGAGATCTCTTTTATCCTGAAAAAATGAAAGCAATGCAAAGTGATACCCCCTATGCCCAGTGTTCGACAAAATTTCAGATTCTGCTTTTACAGCCGACTCTATCTTTTTAATATCTTCTTGGACTACTGCTTTTATGAGCCAATCGGCTAACAATTCTTTCTTAAGGTGCTCCGGCAATTCACGATGATCATTAATGGTCTTAATAAATTTCGGTATTTGCAAATGATGCTGGCAAAAAAATTCGCCATTAAAATATTCGATGAAAGCTGATTGAAATTTTTTGGATTCATGGACCAGCTCAGCTATAAGAGTCGGCTGTATCGCATGAAAAAGTTGATGAATCACCTGTTTAGTCTCACCCTCGGACCAGTCGGTGTCCCTTGTTCCGAATCGCATCATCCGCACGAGAGCTTTCGCATTTTTATCATTAAGCGCTTCGTTAAATTGCGCTTTTGTATAAACGAAACGTTCGCAGTCAATAGGCTCAAGTTCCAAAGGTAATTGATTTGCCTTGATGCGAGATTTAAGTTTAGGCTCGGAAGACTGAATTTTGGCATCTGGATTACTGTCGAGCACATCTGAATCATCATCACGCCCGGTTGTTTTCTCCCGCGATCGTAGTACCGGTGGAGGCACCGTATTGAATGTCGGTTGAGTGGTTTGTGTATTTTCAGGATAGACACCGCGCGGGCTTCCGCCATCTATACGACTCATGATTAGTCCCTTGGAAACAATGGCGATCTATTACAGGCGCCGGTAGTAGAAAGATAAATTGCTAATGCTGGCGTTATGTAACCAGACAATATCCGTGGTTCCCATTTTTGCCATTGGCAGGCAAGGCGTTACTAGGGTGATGGGTGGAGTCGGGGCTTACAGATAGGCACAAATGCAGCATTGCGCCGCACGCGAGGGGAAATGTTGTGACTTAGGCGCTACGAAAAGTAGCCTGTACCCACTGCAAAAACGCAGCCACTTCCGGGCGCTCAGCGGCCTGCTTTTCGTAAACAACGTAGTAAGCGTGTGGCGGCGTCGCGGTCTGCATGTCAAACAGACGAACGATTTCGCCACTGTCGAGCAATTCACGCGCGAAGTGTTCGCGCGTCAAACCAATGCCGTGGCCGCGACGCACGGCTTCCAGCAGCAAACCAAGATCATCAACCCGCAGCCCGGTACTAGGCTCAGACCAATCAAGACCGGCGGCCTCAAACCAAGGCTGCCAAGGCTCAAGCGCAGAACGGATCAATGTCGCATTTTGTAAATCTTCCGGTTTGCTGATCTCACCCACCTTGCTCAAATAGTCGGGGCTGGCCACCGCAAAAGTCGGCTCGGAAAACAATTTTTCGCATTGCAGATTCGGATATTTGCCCGGACCGAAACGAACCTCAACATCGCTCTCGCCCAATGCGAGATCGTACAGCGGCACCGACAAATAAATTTCGACTGCGATATCCGGATGCGCTTCGGTAAATGACGCCAGCTTGGGTACGAGCAAATAGCGCGCAAAAGTTGGCGGCACCGTGATTTTGATGCGCGGCTGCACTGAGGCAGCGCGGCGCGGCATTGGAAAATCAGTCAGTGTACGCAGTGCCTGACGCACCACATCGAGATAGCGCCGTCCGAATTCAGAGAGGCCGACATTGCGTCCATCACGCAGAAACAAGCGCTCACCAACGAACTCTTCCAGCAAGCGAATGCGATGGGAAAGTGCCGAAGGGGTAATGCAAAGCTCTTCTGCCGCCAAGGCGAAGGAACCGTGCCGCGCTGCTGCCTCAAACGCTGAGAGCGCGTGGACCGGTGGGATGCGTGTTGCCATGAGTAGGTAATCTATGTCTCAGGAAAGCCGCCAGAAAAATTACCAGCGGAAGATCTTTCCTGGATTAAAAATATTATTCGGATCCAGTGCGTGCTTGATCGATCGCATCATGTCGACCGCATCTTCACCAGTTTCGTGAATCAGAAAATCAATCTTGTGCAAGCCAATGCCATGCTCGCCAGTACACGTACCGTCCATCGCGATCGCACGGTGCACCATGCGTTCATTCACACCTTCTGCGCGGGCGATATCTTCAGGATCATTCGGATCAATCAGCATCTGTACGTGAAAATTTCCGTCACCGACATGACCGACGATGCCGTGAATGATGCTCTCTCGTTCGCAGTCGGCTTTGGTCTCCAGCAAACACTCCGCCAGACGTGAAATCGGTACACAGCAATCGGTGGATATTGCACGGCAGCCGGGGCGCAATTGCAGTAGTGCGAAATACGCATTGTGACGCGCCTGCCAAAGTCGGGAACGGTCTTCGGGACGCGTCGCCCATTCAAAGCCAATGGCTTGATGTTCGTCAGCGATCTGCTGCACCAACTCCGCTTGCTCTTTCACGCCGTATTCGCTGCCATGAAACTCGAACAACAGCAAAGGCTTCTCAGGCAGGGTGAGCTTGTCATGCTTGTTGAAAGCACGCACACCGTTTTCATCAACGAATTCAACCCGCGCAACTGGTACACCCATTTGTATCGTCTGAATAACGGTATTGACGGCACTGGCGATATCGTTAAACGAGCAGACCGCTGCCGAGATGGCTTCGGGCTGCGGATAAATTTTCAGGGTGACTTCTGTAATGATGCCCAGCGTGCCTTCACTACCGACGAACAAACGCGTCAGGTCGTAACCGGCCGATGATTTTTTCGCGCGCGTGCCAGTTCGGATGATCTTGCCTTCGGCGGTCACCACGGTCAGCGACAAAACGTTTTCCCGCATCGTGCCGTAACGCACCGCGTTCGTGCCCGACGCGCGGGTGGCGGCCATGCCACCAATCGATGCATCCGCACCCGGATCGATGGGGAAGAACAGCCCGGTGTCCTTGATCTCGGTATTCAACTGCTTGCGCGTCACACCCGCCTGCACCGTCACGGTCAGATCTTCCGGGTTGACCGCCACAATCTGATTCATCTGCGAGAGGTCAATCGACAATCCGCCCTGCAGCGCCAGAATATGGCCTTCCAGCGAAGTGCCGGTGCCATAAGCAATGATGGGGAAACGGTACTGATTGCACAAACGAACCGCGGCAGCGACTTCTTCCGAGGTATGCGCAAATACCACCGCATCGGGCAGCATAGGATCGTAAGACGATTCGTCGCGGCCATGATGCTCGCGCATCGCCATAGAGGTCGACAGACGATCGACGAAAACGGCCTTCAATTCGGCCAGCAGTGCCTCAGGCAGTTCGCGTCTGAGGGCAGAAGGTGGGGCAGGATGGTTCATGGAAGTTTCTCCGTAAGCAATCTATTGTACCCTTTGGCCGGTAATAGAACGGTCACAAATCAGCAGAAACCCGGGGTTTCGCAGCGAAAGCAGGCATTTTCCCGTATCCTGCGCCCCGACACTTTTATTTTTATCCAATATGGGCAACCGACTTTCCAAAATCGCCACCCGCACCGGGGATGATGGCACCACCGGGCTGGGTGATGGCAGCCGCACCACCAAGGACGCGCTGCGCGTTCAGGCCATGGGCGATGTGGATGAATTGAATTCCCATCTGGGCCTGCTGCTGTGCGAAGACATGCCAGATGATTTGCGGGAAGAGTTGGTGACGATCCAGCATGACCTGTTTGATCTCGGTGGTGAGTTGTGTATACCGGGTTTTAGTCTCATCACGGATACGCACGTCATCCGACTCGACACCTTGCTGGCCAAATACAACGCCACTTTGCCCGTGCTGGCGGAATTCATCCTGCCGGCGGGATCACGCGCTGCGTCGCAAGCTCATGTTTGCCGTACTGTTTGCCGGCGTGCCGAGCGGGCGATTGTCGCCCTTGGTAACACCGAGACACTGAACCCGCAACCCCGGCAATACGTCAATCGCTTATCGGATCTGCTGTTTGTGCTTTCACGCGTGTTGAATCGTCATACAGGTGGTACCGACGTACTGTGGCAAAAAGGTCGTCAGCGCACCTGACATACCCACAAAATGACTTCTTAATTCTTGGATGCGTCCGCATACCATCTTAATAGGTCATCCCCACCACTAATCCACATTAGAACTACCCGATAGGCGCTGACTGCCGATTCGGTTCTCCGACCCAAAGATGACTTCGCCTCTCGCCTGCTGCGAGCGTTGCGTATCGCTCCTCCCTTTTTGAACTTGTTTGTCGTGGCGGTTACAAAATTGCACCTCAATAGCCCACCTTCAAACGATTATGAAACGCACACTTTCTACGGCTTTTCATCAGCCCAATAACAACACGGATATCACTGACGATGACACGGACATCGCTGGCGAAGACACAGACAACGACCCCGCTCCCAAGCCTGTGCCGCCAACGATGCATGTGCGGGACGCAACCCCTGATCCAATTGCACCAGTCGGTCCATCACCTGCGACGCCTATTCAAGCTCTCGGCACAACCAGTCAAATGCTCCTGGTATCCAGAGGGCAAACAACCGGGGCTCAACAAGCGTCTGAATCGACGCAGCAAATGGCGATACAAGCCCGCGATGTCGACCTTGCTGATGAAAAGGGGCGGGCACGATTGATGTTGGCCGCTAAAAATGGCGACCTGCCCACCGTGCAAGCCCTACTTTCACATGGTGCGAACGTCAACCTTGCTGACAACAAAGGCCGGACTGCCCTGATGCTCGCCGCTGAAAATGGCCATCTGGCGATCGTGCAAACTTTACTGGGCGCACCCGGAATTGACATTGGGGCTAAAGATAACGACGAAAAAACTGCATTGTATCTGGCGGTATTGAAAGGCAATTACGATGTTGTGAAAGCGCTCCTCGAGCATGGCGCCGATATCAATCAAACCGTCGAATACATCAAAGCACAGATTAACTATCTTGGTAATGGCTCAAATAAATCAAGCATCGCGATCCTGCAACTTCTGATGAATTACCTCGCCCAGCGCCAGGCAAACGTTGGCAACCTCAACGAAGAAGCAACCTGGGCCAGTTCTTGTGCGACCTCGGCAATTCCGCCCAAAGCAAGTGAGAAAGTCATCCCCTCACTCAAATCACTGGCATTGGAAACCCTTCTCCAGCAAGCGCAAGTGGAAGTCCCTTCGCTGCTTCAAATCTCATTTAAGGCCACTCGCGACCAATTGCTCCAATTCAAACCGAGCGCTATGCAAGTTGGGGATCTGATCAGGCAGCTTCACAGTGGCCCCTTCGCTTCAGCCCTGGTGCAAACTCTGGCCGTCGCCATCAAACTTGGGGGCTATCATACAAAAGCGGACCAGAATTTTATTTATGAGAAATTGAACGCATTTGATTTGTTAGACGCGTACAAAAAAAGTCAGTCCTGTCTAGATTCTGGAAATATCAATCGCTGGCAAACCTCTGGCCAGACCTTGCTCACCCGCGCAGCACAGGCCGGTGACTTGCCGTTGGTCGAAGCACTGATTACCTGCGGCGCCGCTATCTATCTGCCCGACCAGCATGGCAACAATGCCTTGCACGCCGCAGTCAAAGCCGGCAAGTGGTCTGTTTGTAGTCACCTGCTTGCGCTGGGCGCCAATCCCAACACGAGCGATCGCAGCGGCGTCTCCACCCTGACCTATCTCGCACTGGCTTTTGCCAGGGGCGATGAACAGACCGCCGCTTTCGTCGCGAGCTTGCTAGGATCGCTACTGGCCAAAGGTCATCGTCTCGATCGTGTCGTCAACGATCCTGATGATTTAGAAGAAGGGACAGAGACCACGATCCTGAAAATTTTACGCAGTGACCTCAACCGCTATGTCCTGTACGCCGATCTTCTCCATGCTGACGGTGTGAATCACACCGACAGCAACGGCTGGACGCCGTTGATGCTCGCTGTTGCAGAGGGCCTTCTGACCACCGTGCAGGCTTTGCTGAGCGCACCCGGGATCGACATCAATGCCAAAGAATCCGACGGAGCAACGGCCTTGTACGTCGCAATAGCCAACGACAAAGACGATGTCGTGAAAGCGCTCATCGACAAAGGCGCCGACGTAAACATTGCCGACAATGACGGCTGGACACCGTTGATGCTCGCTGTTGAAGAGGGCCTTCTGACCATCACGCAGGCTTTGCTGAGCGCACCCGGGATCGACATCAATGCCCAAAAATCCAACGGAGAAACCGCCTTGTACGTCGCGGTAAACCAGGGCAAAGACGATGTTGTGAAAGCACTCATTAACAAAGGCGCCGACGTCAACATTGCTGATAACACCGGCTGGACACCGCTGATGGTCGCCGCCGGAAAAGGCCTTTTGGCCATCACGCAGGCTTTGCTGAGCGCACCCGGGATCGACATCAATGCCAAAAAATCCGACGGAGCAACGGCCTTGCTCGTCGCCGCAGCCAACGGTAACTACGATGTTGTGAAAGCACTCATCGACAAAGGCGCCGACGTCAACATTGCCGAAATCAACGGCTGGACACCGTTGATGCTCACCGCCGAAAAGGGCCTTTTGGCCATCACGCAGGCTTTGCTGAGCGCACCCGGGATCGACATCAATGCCAAAAAACCCGACGGAGCAACGGCCTTGCTCGTCGCCGCAGCCAACGGTAACTACGATGTTGTGAAAGCACTCATTAAACAAGGTGCCGATGTCGATATCACCGACAATCACGGCCAGACACCGATGATGGTCGCCAACGGTCTGGGCTATATGACGATCGTGCAGGCATTCTTCGATCGGTACTGATATCAAACAAACCAACGAAGGCCACATGACAGTATTTGACATCATCGAGATCAAAGACTCAAATGAGGTGAATACCGCGCTACTCGCGTTACTGCAGAAATACCGCACTTAACAACAAGCAAACGATGACAATCTGAACGGACAAACTACTTGGGCTGCAAGCTACGATCGAGCTTGCCATAGGTTTTTATGAGCCCGATTGTCGATTCGATGGCGTAGCCACGCCAGTATGTAAATCGCTTGTCTGACTTGCTGTTTGTACTGGCGCGGGTGCTGAACCGCCACGCGGGCGGTGGTGATGTGTTGTGGGAAAAAGGTCGACAACGCGCCTAAGTGAACTACGACACTACGCTTGCCTGATCTGCAAACTGCATCAGCATATACAGCTGACGGTACATCAGGTCGGCATAGAGACCGGCTTGCTCCCCTTCCAGCGTTGACGTTCGTAATAGCGACCCGGCAGCAACACCATCGATTTGTTTGAGTGCCCGCCCGAACGCAGCCAGCAAGGCCTGTCCTGCCGCGCTCTCGCTGGCTTGTTCGTCAAATACAGACTGTAAGGTGCTGACCTGATTATCCTGATTCCACGTATCGGGTCCGACCAAATCCAGCATCTCGTCCCAATTGAGCTCCATGTCACCTAATTCATACTCTCTGCGTTGCGCCAGCAGGCGCTGTTGGGCCGGGGCTATCGCCGGCAGGATCATTTGCTGCTGGTTGCGCACGGCAGTAGTCCATGCAAGCGTTACCTGATCTGCCAGCGGACCATACAGACCTAGCTTTCCTTTCAGATGTGCTGTCAACCTTGTTTCATCGACGACCAGCGCACCATTTTTCACTTGCGTGTGCTGCGTACACTCCAGCAGGAGCGTCTCGAGACCGCCGGCCAGTTTCATTTCCGCCTGTTCACCAAGCCCTGCGAGCTTTTCGGCCTGCAGCTTGACCAGTGCCGTCAGCTTTGCCTCGCCCAGTTCGCTCAAACCCGCCCCCTGATAGGGTGTCCAGTCCTTTGGCCAACTCTGGACCCAACCCTCCAGCGTGGCCAGTAGTCCGGCGATCGCCATCGATTTTTGCTCATGACGGATTGGACTGCCGATGCCGGCCAGCGCCTGCCACAGCCTGCCGGAATCAATCAGCTGTTTATTAATGTTGATCGTAATCGGGCTGCAGATTTTCAGCCCCTCAAATATGTGCGCGAGCTCTTCATGTACGGCCCTGTTTGCACTGATCTCTGGCATTACAGAGAGTGAGGTATCGTAAAGTGACACCAACGTAAGAGCAGCGGCGTCCACTTCCGGTTTCAACAGTGCCCGATGCATCAGCATGTCGCTCACCAGCGGAGGTGGCGTAAGCTTCGTCTCGCCTGGCTCTCCGCCATAAGCGAGCAGTAGTTCAAGGGTAGGAATGTCCCCTAACGTGAGGGCGTTTAGCGTCTCATTCTCGACCCGGGCACCGTGTTTGAGCAATAACTTGACGATGTCTATCTGGTCGCATATTACGGCCAACGTCAGCGCCGTCCGGCTATTTTTAGGGCCGGCATTAACATCGACACCCAAAGCCAACAGCTTCTCCACAATTGCCACATTACGCAGAATAACGGCCCCCATCAGTACCGTTTTGCCATACTCATCGACTATATGAACCGATGCGCCGGCTTCGATCAACATGGAAGCCACTTCGACATGACCTTCATGAAGAGCGAATATCAGCGCTGTTATACCCAGCTTATTGATGGCATTGACATTAACAGCGACGTCGGGCTTCGGGGTCAACAGCTTCTGCATGATCGTCACATTACCCCAACTAGCGACGTACATCAGTACCGTATCTCCGTTATGGTCTTTCGCATGAATATCCGCGCCGGCATCCAGCAGTAGCGCAAATATTTCGGCATGACCTTTCTCCGCAGCGAATAGCAGTGGTGTCTTACCGTCCGCATCGACGAGATTGACTTTAGCGCCCAATTTAATCAGCTGCTTCACCATCGCTATATTTCCCTCTATGACTTTAAAGGTCAGCACGGTGTGACCGTCACAGTTATGCACATGAATATTCGCCCCTTTTTCGATTAAAAGGCTAATCACTTCGGCATGGCCGTTCTCCGCGGCGTATATCAGCGCTGTTTCGCCGTTGGAATCGGATGTATCGATGTCAGCACCATAGTCGAGCAAGAGCGATACCATTTCGGTACGGCCGTATTTTGCGGCAACCATCAGCGCGCTCTTGTGTCCATACAATATTTCTTCATTGAGATCAATCTGTCTGGTTGCGAGTAGACCCTTGGCCGTCTCCAGGTCGTTCGATTTGATGGCCTGCTTCAGCGCCTCGGGTGTAACAGGCACTGCTGGCTTTGCCGGCAAGGGCCCAACAGCTGCCACATCGCCGCGCGCCACTAAGCGCACATCGGGCCCCGCTTCCGGTGGCGGATCGAGCCGCCCTTTTTTGGTGGCCCTGTCTTCGCCTTCCATCGGCTCACCCGCTTCTTCCCGCTTGCGCTTTGGTGCGCGGACATCGTCGTCACCGGTATCAATGTCCATCTCGTCGCGCACTGCGTCCTGCTGCTGCCGATTGCGCTGCACCATGCGCGGTGCCTGTTCGGGGGGTGCATCCACTGGCGGGTTCTGTGCGGCACGCTGCTGTTCTGCTTGCTGCCGTGCGGCACGCCGCTGTTCTGCTTGCTGCTGTTCTGCTTGCTGCTGCGCATACTGTTGTTGGATATCGGGATTGCTTGATGAAGTATTGGACGAGTAGGGGCTCATGATCGGGCTTTCATAACGATGTCAGGGTTGATGCTTATAAGCAATGCCCAGTTAAGTAACCAAATAATCCCTATTGTTCACACGGAACGCGCAAAAAAAAAAACGACGCCGAAGCGTCGTTTTTTTCTCATCTTTTAAAAACAAGCCATGCAATTTTTCTATGAATTATTGACGACCAATCTTGGTTCAGTTTTGCCGAGACGCTGCGTGACCGATGCGGCAATCCCTTCACCATCCAACCCGCATTGCGCGAGCAGTTGCTGTGCATCGCCGTGATCAATAAACTGATCCGGCAGACCGAGTTGCAACAAGGGTTTAACAATTCCTGCCGCAGCGAGCGCTTCCGCCACCGCTGAACCTGCGCCACCCATCACGCAGCCTTCTTCGATCGTTACCAGCAAATCATGACTTGCAGCCAGCTCAGCCACGAGCGCTGCATCAAGCGGCTTGATGAAACGCATATTGGCGACTGTCGCATTGAGCGTTTCTCCGGCCTGCAATGCGGGCGCGACCATGGTGCCAAATGCCAGCAGCGCAACCTGTTTACCTTTGCGACGAATCTCGCCTTTACCCAGAGGGATGTCGGTGAGTTCAGGTGCCACTGCGACGCCTGTGCCAGCACCACGCGGGTAGCGCACTGCCGCCGGGCCGACATAGCGATAAGCGGTCGTCAGCATTTGCCGACATTCGTTTTCATCGCTCGCTGCCATCACCACCATATTCGGTATGCAGCGCAGAAAAGCCATGTCGTAATTACCGGCATGCGTTGCACCATCGGCACCCACGAGTCCGGCGCGATCGAGTGCAAATGTCACATCCAGGTTTTGCAGCGCGACGTCATGAATTAATTGATCGTAACCGCGCTGCAAAAAGGTGGAATAAATCGCCAACACCGGCTTGAGTCCTTCGCAGGCCAGACCTGCGGCAAAGGTGACCGCATGCTGCTCAGCGATACCGACATCGTAATAACGCTCCGGATATTTCTGTTCAAACTTCACCATGCCAGAACCTTCGCGCATGGCGGGCGTAATACCAATCAACTTCTCGTCGACAGCTGCCATGTCCGAAAGCCAGTCACCGAACACTTGCGTGTAGGTCATCTTGCTGGCAGCGGCGGGCTTGATGCCTTCGGTGGGATTAAATTTGCCGGGGCCGTGGTAGAGCACCGGATCGGCCTCGGCCATCTTGTAGCCCTGACCTTTTTTCGTGACCACATGCAGAAACTGAGGACCGTCGAGATTTTTCAGGTTTTGCAGCGTGGGTATCAGTGAATCAAGATCATGCCCGTCGATAGGGCCAATGTAATTGAGACCGAATTCTTCAAACAGCGTTGCCGGTACGAGCATGCCTTTGGCGTGCTCTTCGAATCGCTTGGCGATTTCAAACATGGAAGGCGGCAAAACCGATTTACCCATGTTCTTGGCGGCTGCATAAAACTTGCCCGACATCAGCCGCGCGAGATAACGATTGAGCGCGCCGACGGGTGGTGAGATGGACATGTCGTTATCATTGAGGACAACGAGCATTTTGATGTCATCGTAAATACCCGTGTTGTTCAAGGCTTCGAACACCATGCCGGCCGTCATCGCGCCATCACCAATCACTGCGACTGAGTGACGGTCTTCTTTTTTGGTGCGGGCAGCAAGTGCCATACCCAACGCTGCAGAGATGGACGTCGACGAATGCGCAGTACCAAAAGTGTCGTAGGGACTTTCATCTCGACGCGGAAAACCGGACAAGCCGTGCTGCTGACGCAGGGTTGGCATGCGGTCACGTCGCCCCGTGAGAATCTTGTGCGGATAGGTCTGATGGCCAACATCCCAAACTATTCTGTCTTCGGGTGTATTGAAAACATAGTGCAGCGCTATCGTCAGTTCGACCGTGCCGAGATTGGACGACAAATGGCCACCGGTCTTGGATACTGACTCCAGCAAATAGGTACGCAGCTGGTCAGCCAGCGTTTTGAGTTCAGCGCGCGAGAGGCTGCGCAGCGCGGCAGGTTCGTTTATTTTTTTTAATAAGTCCATAGTGGGTGTCTCAGGTTTTTCTATGCACGATCAGATCGGCCAGGCTCTTGAGCCGCTGTGCGCCATCCCCAAATGGCGCGAGTGCACTGTGGGCATCCTGCCGCAACTTCTCTGCCAGATCAAGTGACTCTTGGTGGCCGAGTATGGATACATAAGTGGGCTTATTATCCGCTGCATCCTTGCCTGCCGTCTTGCCCAGCGTCGCCGAATCGGCCGTGGCGTCCAGAATATCGTCTACCACCTGAAACGCCAGCCCAATCGCGGCCGCATAGGCGCGCAGGGCTTCGGTGTCGGCCGTGGTGAGTGTTTTACCGGCCATGGCGCCTAGCATGACGGAAGCCTCAAGTAAGGCACCGGTTTTGAGTCGATGCATCTGCTCCAGTTCCGCCAACGACAAAACCAGCCCGACGGAGGCCAGATCAATCGCCTGTCCACCGCACATACCCAACGATCCTGCTGCACGCGCCAGCGTTGTCAACATCGCAATCTTGCTTTCGGCATCCAGCGCGGCACCGGTCAACACCTCAAAAGCTTGCGCCTGCAATGCGTCTCCTACCAGCAGCGCTGTCGCTTCGTCGTATTGCTTGTGCACGGTTGGTTTGCCACGACGCAGATCGTCGTCATCCATGCAGGGCATATCGTCGTGTACGAGTGAATACGCATGAATCATTTCAACCGCAGCCGCTGCACGCGCGACGGCATCACGCGGGGCATTAAACAATTCGCCGGCTGCAAAGGCCAGCAAGGGTCGCACGCGCTTGCCGCCATCGAGCACCGCATACTGCATAGCCTCATGCAAACGCTGCGGCGGTTGAGTTGCTGGTGGGAGAAAAGAAAGCAGCATGCCCTCCATGTCAGCCTGCACAGCGGCGCGCCATGCGGCGAAATCCGAACTCATTCTTCGTCCTCTTCTTCGTCCTCATCCTCGGTGGCGAATGGTTTGAGCATGTCACCTTCAAGGACTTTCACTTGCTTTTCAACGCGCTCAAGTTGAGCAGCGCAATACTGAACCAGCTCTGAGCCGCGCTTGTAGGCAGCGACAGAAGCTTCCAACGGCAGTTCGCCGGATTCCATTTTGGCGACCAGTTGATCAAGTTCCGCCATCGCGGACTCAAATGATGCTGAGGCGGGTTCAGATGCAGGTTTTTTAGGCATGACACAGGTCCTGAAAAGGGGAGCCTATTTTAGTGCAAGCGATTTCCCATCCACGAGAATACGCGCTCGGTATGCGTTAAAACGGCTTAAATAATTGTTAAAGTAGTATTTTTAGACAAAAACCATCAAGAACTTTAGCCAACAGGGCACGTCGCATCATGAACTCGTCACCAGAACGTCTGGTTTTTTCGTATACCCCACCTGGACTGTGCCCGCGGGTATAATCCCGATCTCGTCCAAAAAAGTACTGTTCTCTTTCGATTGAATAAGTTTTTGCTGATTCTTTCTCTCTTAGGTTGGTGAAAATTAATTTGGGGGTGGGGATGTCCGATCTGGCCAGTCTCGCAAAACTCGCGCGGTCTACAGCGCAACTTCCGGTAGGCGTTTATTTCGATGACGCTCTGCTGCACAAAGAAAAAAAGCAACTTTTCCAGCAAGGTCCGCAATATGCCGGCCATGAGCTGATGGTCCCCAATGTGGGCGACTACGCAGCGCTCTCCTGGGAAAACGAAGGCCGCATTC
>CAMBJI010000018.1 GCA_945867725.1 Bordetella parapertussis | reverse complement strand
AAACGACGCTATATGTACCCGTCTCGCAGCTGCACGTGATATCGCGCTACTCGGGCGCTGCACCGGAAGACGCACCCTTGCACACACTGGGATCGGGCCAGTGGGAAAAAGCACGACGCAAAGCGGCCGAGCAAATACGCGACACCGCCGCAGAATTGCTGAATCTGTATGCACGTCGCGCCGCGCGTCAGGGACATTCGTTTGAGTATTCAGCGCATGACTATGAAGCTTTTGCTGATAGTTTCGGCTTCGAAGAAACGGTCGATCAGGCTGCCGCTATTCAGGCCGTAATCAAGGACATGACCTCAGGCAAACCGATGGATCGCCTCATCTGCGGCGACGTGGGTTTCGGCAAAACCGAGGTCGCACTTCGCGCAGCCTTTGTCGCGGTGATGGGTGGCAAACAGGTCGCCATACTTGCCCCCACCACGCTGCTGGCCGAACAACACGCCCAAACATTTGCCGATCGTTTTGCCGATTGGCCGGTACGTATCGCAGAATTGTCGCGCTTCAGAACTAGCAAGGAAGTCACGGTAGCACTCAAGGGTATGGCCGACGGATCGATTGATGTCGTTATCGGCACGCATAAGCTCTTGTCGGCGGATGTGAAATTTCAGCGGTTGGGTCTGGTGATCATCGACGAGGAACACCGCTTTGGTGTACGCCAGAAAGAAGCACTCAAGGCCTTGCGTGCCGAAGTGGATGTGCTCACCCTCACGGCTACTCCTATACCCCGTACTTTGGGCATGGCACTCGAAGGTCTGCGCGATTTTTCAGTGATTGCCACCGCGCCGCAAAAACGACTGGCAATTAAAACTTTCGTTCGTGGCGAATCCGAGTCGGTCATTCGCGAAGCTTGTCTGCGCGAACTCAAGCGCGGTGGACAGGTGTATTTTCTGCATAACGAAGTCGACACCATCGAGAACCGTCGCAAGGCACTCGAGGCGCTGCTGCCTGAGGCACGCATTGCGATCGCCCACGGACAAATGCATGAACGCGACCTTGAAAAAGTCATGCGCGACTTCGTTGCGCAGCGTTTCAATATTCTTCTGTGCACGACCATCATCGAAACCGGTATTGACGTACCCACCGCTAACACCATCATCATGCATCGCGCTGATCGCTTTGGTCTCGCGCAGCTGCATCAGCTGCGAGGCCGCGTCGGCCGATCCCACCATCAGGCTTATGCTTATTTACTGGTGCATGATGTGCAGACGCTGACCCGTCAAGCCGAGCGCAGGCTTGATGCCATCCAGCAAATGGAAGAACTGGGCAGTGGCTTTTATCTGGCCATGCATGATCTGGAAATTCGCGGCGCTGGTGAGGTACTCGGCGAAAACCAATCAGGCGAGATGACCGAAATCGGATTTCAGCTGTATTCCGACATGCTGATGGCTGCCGTGAGATCGCTGAAAAACGGTAAAGAGCCCGACCTCGCATCGCCCCTATCGACCACGACCGAAATCAATCTGCATGTACCCGCTTTATTGCCCAGTAATTTTTGCGGTGATGTGCACGAACGACTCTCGATTTATAAGCGTTTGGCAAATGGACAAACGCAGGAAAGTATCGATAATCTGCAAGAAGAGCTGATCGACCGGTTTGGCAAACTGCCTGATCCTGTCAAAGCGCTGATTGAAACCCACAGGCTGCGCGTTTCTGCAAAAACTGTCGGCATCATCAAGATCGATGCGCATGCCGAATCCGCCCAGCTGCAGTTCGAGCCCAAACCGCCGATAGATCCGATGCGCATTATTGAACTTGTTCAGAAAAGTCGTCACATACGCCTGTCCGGGCAGGATAAGCTGAAAATTACTGCTTCCATGTCCGACTTGGCCGCGCGGGTCAACCAACTCAAGGCCACCATCCGCGCACTGTCCCACTGATACGCTGACGCAGCTCGAGTATGAATTCATCGACGAAACTGATTCTTCAAGGCCCCGGTGCCGATAGCGACACGGTCAATCGCATTGCAGCGATTGTCCACGCAAAAAAAATTACCCCGATTGCACCCAAGGCGTTTCGTTGCGATGACATCGACAGCAGCAATGCGCTGCGTTCGGAAGTCGCAGCGGCCTGTCACACGGCGCGCATGGATGGCACCTTCATGGACGCCAGCCGGCAATTATCGGACTTCCGCGTACTGGTGATGGATATGGATTCCACGCTGATCACGATCGAGTGCATCGATGAGATCGCCGACATGCAAGGCCTCAAAACCGAAGTCGCTGCGATCACCGAAGCCGCCATGCGTGGCGAGCTGGATTTCCGCAAGAGCCTGATGCGTCGGGTGGCCTTACTCAAAGGTCTGGATGCGGCTGCGCTGCATCAGGTTTTCGAAGAACGCTTGCGCCTTTCCCCCGGCGCAGACAGTCTGCTGCAGGGAATCAAGGCCGCTGGTCTGCGCTCGGTGCTGGTTTCGGGTGGCTTTACTTATTTCACTGATCGCTTAAAGAACCTGCTGGCGCTTGATACCACGCGCGCCAACCTGCTTGAAGTCGTCGACGGCAAATTGACCGGCCATGTGATTGGTCAAATCATCGATGCCGAAGCAAAGCGGCAAACCGTGATCGATGAATGCAAAGCATTGGGTACATCGCCGGCCGCTGCGATCGTAATTGGTGATGGCGCAAACGACCTGGCCATGATGTCGGTCGCAGGGTTATCGGTGGCTTTCCGCGCCAAACCCGTGGTTCAGGCGAAAGCCCATGTCACGCTAAACTATGCTGGGTTGGATGGCGTTCTGAATCTGTTCCGCTGAGTCGTTATCAACACCACCATTTTTCGGATGAGATAGTACAAGCCATGATGGATGAAAAAATTTACCTCGACAGCGATACCGAATCTAACAAGCGACTGCTGTGGTGGCTTTATTTGATGCACGGCTTTTCTATGATTTTTTCGCTGGGTGCGCTCTCTTTTGTGCCATTGATAATCAACTATCTGAAAAGTGCGGACACCGAAGGCAGTTTTCTGCGGTCACACCACAGCTGGCAGATCCGTTCTTTCTGGTGGTATCTCGTGTGGATGACGATCGGCTTTATTTTTTTCATCACCGTGTTCGGCATACCTTTAGCTGCGCTGATGTGGCTCGGTGCCTGGATATGGAAAGCGTATCGCCTAATCCGGGGTTTTTTGGATCTGAATGCCAATAAAGCTATGCCAATGTGAGTAATGCCTGCGACAAATCTGCAATCAAATCTTCGACGGCTTCCAGACCAATATTGAATCTCACCAGCTGCCCTTCACTGTGCCATTCTCGACGTATCGCTGCCATACGATATGGCACTGCAAGGCTATTCGCCCCACCCCAGCTGTAACCAATGCGAAACAATTTCAGACTGTCGATGAAATGATCCGTCTGCGCCTCAGTAAAACGCGGATCAAACAGTACCGAGAACAATCCACCAGCACCGGTAAAGTCGCGCTGCCATGTCGCGTGACCGGGGCAATCCGGCAAGGCCGGATGCAATACCTGCGAAATCTCAGGTCGAGCTTTCAGCCATTGCGCAATCTGACGTGCGGCGGCATCATGGGCGTCAAAACGCAGCTTCATGCTGGGCAAACCTCGCAGAACTAGATAAGCATCATCACCTGATACGCCCATGCCAAGCCGCATATGCGCAGCACCAATTTTTTGGTGTAAATCCTTGTCGCGAGTGATCACCGCCCCCATCAGCACATCCGAGCCACCTGAGTGATATTTGGTGAGCGCCTGCATGACGATATCAACGCCATGCTCAAACGCACGAAAACCAATGCCCGCTGACCAAGTATTATCCAACGCCACCGGAACACCACGCGCATGCGCAACGCGGCAGATCGCAGGTATGTCTGGCACTTCCATCGAGACCGATCCCGGTGCTTCAGTCCAGATCAGACGTGTGTTGGGTTGTATGAGCGCCGCGATGCCCTCACCGATCAGCGGATCGTAGTAGCGCACGCTGATATCGAAATCGCGCGACAGCCACTGCGCCAACTCTCGGTTCGGGTTGTAGACGTTCTCGGGAATCAGCAGATCATCGCCGGCACGTAGCAGGGCCAGATCAATCATCGCAATCGCAGCTAGCCCACTAGGGGCCAGCAGACAATCGCTGCCACCTTCGATCTCGGCTAGTCGCGCTTCCAGCGTGAAGGTCGTCGGCGTGCCATGCAGGCCATAGGTGTAGCCATTTTTTTCTTGCCAATTGCGTGATCGCAGCGAAGCAGTATCACGAAACAGCACCGTCGATGCGTGATGGATAGGCGTGGGAAAAGCGTCGAAACCTTCGGGCGGACGATAATCCGTCGTGGTCAGCAGTGTTTGAAACGATTTTTTATCGCTCACGATTTCTCCTTGCTCACGCTGGCTTGGGTCAATCCACACTGCCCCAGAGATCGTGCGCATCTGCCGTGGTGATTTTCACGTCAATAAACTCACCGACTTTCAGACTGATCGAAGGATCATAAGGCAGCTTGACATACACCACGCCATCAATCTCGGGCGCATCAGCAGACGAACGTGCAGTGGCGCCATTGCGGTCAACCTTATCAATCAACACTTTGAGCGTCTTTCCTACTTTGGCTTGCAGCCGTTGACGGGAAATACTTTCTTGTAGCTGCATCACGCGCGCGCGACGCTCCTCGCGGACTTCATCGGGCACGGGTGATGCAAGCGCATTGGCGGTGGCACCTTCGACCGGCGAATAAGCAAAACAGCCCAAGCGATCGATTTGTGCTTCTTTCAGAAAATCGAGCAGATGCGTAAATTCTTCTTCAGTCTCGCCGGGGAAACCCGCAATGAACGTGGAACGTATCGTGATATCGGGACAAGCGGCACGCCAGGCGCGGATGCGCTCGATATTCTTCTCACCATTCGCGGGGCGCTTCATGCGCTTGAGGACATCCGGATGCGAGTGCTGCAGCGGCACATCCAGATACGGCAAGACATGTCCTTCATTCATCAGCGGAATAACCTCATCCACATGCGGATAGGGATAAACATAATGCAGACGAACCCATGCGCCATATTGTTTGGCCAACTCGCCCAGCGAAGCGACCAGATCCGTCATGTGCGTACGCACCGGTCGACCCGCCCAGAATCCGGTACGGAATTTCACATCAACGCCATAGGCGCTGGTGTCTTGCGAAATGACGAGCAATTCTTTCACGCCGGCTTTGAACAGATTCTCCGCCTCGAGCATCACCTCGGCGATGGGTCGCGAGACCAAATCGCCACGCATGGAAGGAATAATGCAAAAGCTGCAGCGGTGATTGCAGCCTTCGGAAATTTTCAGATACGCATAGTGACGTGGCGTCAGGCGTATGCCCTGCGGCGGCACGAGATCAAAAAACGGCTCATGGGGCTTGGGCAGATGCTGATGCACCGCGTCCATGACCTCGGCCAGCGCATGCGGGCCGGTGACAGCGAGAACTTTGGGATGGACCGCACGAATGACATCCTGACCCGATGCGTCTTTTTTACCGCCCAGGCAGCCAGTGACGATGACCCTACCGTTTTCACTGAGCGCCTCGCCGATGGCATCCAGCGATTCGGTGACGGCGGCATCAATGAAGCCGCAGGTATTGACGATGACAAGATCGGCGCCGTCATAAGATTTGGCGGTGTCGTAACCTTCAGCACGCAGCTGCGTCAGGATCTGCTCGGAATCGACCAGGGCCTTGGGACAGCCGAGTGAAATGAAACCTACTTTGGGTGTTGCTGGGGAATCAGACATGAAGAATGGGGCGAAGGGGGCGAAGGTGGCAAAGGAAGGTGAGACGAAATCACGATTTTACCCTTTGCCACCACAAAAGGATCAGAGCTTGCTGGCTTCAGCGGCCTTCACACCTGGCATGCCCGGAAAAGGGAAAGTACCGAACATATTCTTGGACTGACTCTGCATCTGCTCCTGCATCTGAATGAACAGGCTCTTGCTCTGCTCGATGTAGTTGCTCATCATCCCTTGCATCATCGGGCCCTGCACGCTCATGAACTGGGTCCACATCTCGGGGCTGAAGGACTTTTCTTCCATCAGACCTTTCGAGTTTTCCGCGAGCTTGTTTTGGATATCGATAAAGACCTGAATATTCTTTTCCAGATAAGAGCCCATCATGCCCTGCATGGTGTGGCCGTAATAGCGAATGATCTGTGACAAGGCGGCGCTGGAAAACATGGGCTCGCCATTGGATTCTTCTTCCAGAATAATTTGCAGCAAAATACTGCGCGTCAGGTCTTCCGCTGTTTTCGCATCGATAACAACAAACTCCTCATTACCGAGTACGAGCTGTTTTACATCCGCAAGCGTAATGTAAGAGCTGGTCTGCGTGTCGTAGAGCCGACGGTTCGGGTACTTCTTGATCAGGCGCTCGCCGGCCTTCTTTGCGGTGGTCATGACGGGGGTCCCAGTGATTTTGCGTTGCAATGCACACGCAAGATTTTATAAATAATGGAAGAGGTCGAACGCCCCTTTGGCCGCATTATAGTGCCTAAAAACATAAACTTGGGTAGCTTGAGGGCATCGACGACAGCGAATATTGCGGCGCAAACTATTTACGATAAAACGAATGTTTTCATTATTAAAATACTAGAAGTAGCCACTCCCACCCAAGAGTAGCCAGCCAGCTCAGCCTGACCTGACCTTTACATAGCGCCCTGGCGCCGGCTCAATCGGCTTGTAGCGGGTATTTCCATACTTTTTCGGGGCCGCGACCTGTTCCCCCGCATGACTGACCAGAAACTCGGTCCATTCGGTCCACCAGCTGCCCGGATGCTCGGTCGCCTCGGCCAGCCACTGATCGGCTGCGACCGGCAACTCGTCATGGGTCCAGTAACTGCGTTTTTTCTTGGCCGGCGGGTTGATCACGCCCGCGATGTGGCCCGAAGCGCCCAGAACAAAGCGGTTGTTGCTGCGCTTGCCGGTATTGATCAGGCCCGTTGTCACATAGGCACTGGACCAGGGCACGATGTGATCTTCGCGAGAGGCATAAACAAAGGCAGGCGCCTGCACCTGACCCAGATCGACAGGTTCACCATTGACCGACAGGCGCCCCGGTATCAACAGCTTGTTTTCAAGATACATATTCCGCAGGTAGTAGCAGAACATGGGGCCCGGCAAATTGGTGCTGTCCGCATTCCAGTACAGCAGATCAAACGGCGGCGGCTCCTCGCCCTTCAGGTAGTTCGACTCGACATAATTCCAGACCAGATCATTGGATCTCAGGCTGGAAAACGCTGCCGCAAAATCGCGCCCGGGCATCAGGCCACCTTTGCCGATGGCCTGCTCGCGTTGCATTACCTGCGCCTCATCAACGTAAATATCAATACCGCCGACATCGGAGAAATCCAGCATCGTGGTCAGGAGCGTCACACTGGCCGCGGGCTGTTTGCCGCGCGCCGCCATGACCGCGAGCGCGGTCGACAAAATGGTACCGCCCACACAGAAGCCCAGCACATTGATCTGCTTCTCGCGACTAATGGCCTGCGCAGTTTCGATCGCCGTGATTGCGCCGCTCTCGACATAGTCATCCCAAGTCATGCCACTGTGCGATTCATCGGGATTAACCCATGACACCACGAACACGGTATGCCCCTGTGAGACTGCGTAGCGAATGAGTGAGTTTTCGGGCTGCAGATCCAGAATGTAAAACTTGTTGATGCACGGCGGCACCATCAGTAGCGGACGTTTGAAGACCTTGGGGGTCAACGGACGATACTGCAGTAATTGCATGACCTCGTTTTCGAAGACCACGGCACCTTCAGTGGTCGCAACATTGCGGCCGACTTCGAACGCGGTTTCATCCGTTTGGGAGATATGTCCACGACGCATGTCAGCGACCATGTGCATGATGCCGCGCGTCAGACTTTCGCCTTTGGTCTCGATCATTTTTTGTTGCGCTTCCGGATTGGTCGCCAGAAAATTCGAAGGCGACATCGCGTCTATGCCCTGCTGCACAGCGAAACGGATTTTTTTTCTGATCTTCTCATCCACCTCGACAGCATCCGCGAGGGCATTCATGAATTTTGCGTTTAGCAAATAGGTCGCTGCAGTGAACGCATGGTAAGGACTGGACTTCCATGCCGGCGATGAAAATCGTCGGTCCTTGATCTCCGGAATGTGCTGCATCATCAAACCCGTCGACAAACGGGTCATTTCATCCATATAGGCGGTTTGCAGCTCCGTGAGTTTTTCGGGCGGCACCATCGCATGAACCGCATGGTTGGCTCCCAGTCCCGGCATGCCGGGCTGCATGCCGGGTTGCATACCGAGTTGCATACCGCTCATCATCGATTGCCAAGTCTTGGGGTCGGAGAGCTGAGATAGCCAGGCGTCGGCCGGACTCGACTGCGATGCGTTGGTGTCATTGTCGGATTTGCTCATGCGTCTTCCCCGTACTGGTTGGCTGAATAGGCCAGGCTTTCATTGCCTGGCTGGGACGATGTTAGGATCAGGTTACCGTAAAGTCACGGTGATATAGCTTTGAGTACCGATTGCAAACTTCAGGAAATTGATCATGCATATTGCTGCAGTGGGCTGGATCTACGTCGTGCTGATGATGTCAGTTGTCGAAGAATCCTTTATCGCAGGAATTATGACGTTATTCCTCTATGGTGTCTTGCCCGTGACGATCATTCTCTATATCGGTGGCACCGGAAATCGCCGCCGCCGCCGCGAGCTGGAACACCAACGCCAGATGCAAGAGCAGCAACAAAGCGTGCCGGAAGATAAACGCGATGGCGCTTGAGTTACTTGATCCAGATCAATGAAGCCATCCGGCCAGTGACTTGATCACGTCGAAATGAATAAAACTTTTTGGGATTACTGACGGTGCAATCCTGACCACCGGATACTTGGGTCACACCCGATCGCAGTAACGCGATGCGCGCCAGGCCAGCCAGATCCGCCAGAAATTTATCTGCCCTGTCTGGCACCGGCGTGAATGCAGCCTCCGCCTGTGGACCCAGATGCGCGAAAGCGCGACGCACCTCGATGCCCACTTCGAACGCCTTGGGACCAATCGCCGGTCCCAGCCAAGCCGTCAACTGATCGGCGCCCGACGCACGCATGGCGGCGACCGTTTGCTCAATCACCCCCTGCGCCAAGCCGCGCCAACCCGCATGGGCCGCGCCGACCTGCGTACCACGACAATCCGCCAGTAGCACTGGCAGACAATCAGCGCTCATTATCGTGCAGACGCGATCAGGTCGGCAGGCAATGCTGGCATCGGCCTCCGATGCAGTCAGCGGATCGTATTCCGAGGACAAATCCCATACCCGCGTGCCATGGACCTGAGCCAGCCAGGCGGGCTCGGCCGGCAGGTTTGCGCGCAACAAGCGACGATTTTGCTCGACCGCCGCCGGCTCATCGCCCACATGCAGACCCAGATTGAGTCCGCCACCATCATCGCGGGTGGCACCATAAGGACCAACGCTGACGCCACCACTGCGCAAGGTGGAGAGCGCGCCTACGCCAGCGGGCAGATCAGGCCAGTCTATCGTCAGGGTCTGCATTCAGTGAGCGATGCCCGAGCGTTCCAAGAGCGCCGCCATATCCGTGGCCAGTGGCGCATGCCATTCGCAAAGCTCACCGGTGGACGGATGCACCAAACCAAGATGCTCAGCATGCAAAGCCTGACGGGGGAACAAGGCAGCCAGGTGAGATTTGCCGTACACCGCATCACCCACCAGCGCAAAACCGATGGACTGCAGATGGACGCGGATCTGATGCGTGCGCCCTGTTTCAAGCCGACATTGCAAGAGCGACACCGGCTTGCCATCGAGTACACCGCTCGCCAGCCGCGTGTAATGGGTAACCGCCGGCTTGGCCAGCATCGACTGACTGACCGCCATGCGGGTGCGCTCACGCGGATGGCGCGCAATCGCCGCATCAATGCGTCCGCTCGATACAGGCTGCCCCCAGACCAGCGCAAGATATTGGCGGCTCATGCTGCGGTCTTGCAGCTGCCGCACCAAACTGGTTTGGGCACTCAGCGTCTTGGCGACCACCAGCAGACCGCTGGTGTCTTTGTCGAGGCGGTGCACAATGCCCGCTCGCGGCACGCCTTGCAGCGCTGGCCAACGATGCAGCAAACCATTGAGCAACGTGCCGGTCCAGTTACCCGCCGCCGGATGCACCACCATGCCAACGGGTTTGTCGATAACGAGCAGCGCATCATCTTCATGCACGATCGACAGGGGTATCGGTTCTGCCACAAATGACAATGAAGCGGGATCGGGCCGAGGCGAGACGACCACTCGCTCATCGCCCAACATGATCTCTCGCACACCGGCAGTCTTACCATCAACCGTCACCAGGCCCTGCTCAATCCACTGCTGGAGGCGCGAGCGGGAAAACTGCGGCAGGCACTGAGACAGCACTTTATCGAGGCGAGTGCCACGATGTTCAATGCCGACGGTCAGGCTAAGTGGCGCAAGGTCGGCCGCGAGTTCGGGAATCAGATCAGGCGCGAGGACCGCAAGATCAAAATCCTCCGCATCCTCAATCACATCATCGTCGTACTGTGCTGCCGGGTCATTCATGTTCTGTCGTTTCAATGGCGTGTCCATCGGCTATAATCGGCGTCGTTTCTGACCTGCTCACGTGCCGTCCCATGCTCAAGACTTTTATGCAATATGCTGTGTTCACGCTGGCGCTGCTGCTGTCGGCTTGTGGCTCACTCGGTGAGAAGGCCGATGAAACCAAAGGCTGGCCGCCCGAGAAATTATACGCTGAGGCCAAGGACGAGCTGAAGGCGGGTGGCTACGAGAAGGCAATTAAGTATTACGAGAAACTCGAATCGCGCTATCCGTTCGGCAAATTCGCCCAACAGGCGCAGATGGATATAGCCTATGCGTATTATCGCCAGAATGATCAAGCGCAATGCTTAGCGGCAGTGGAGCGATTCATTCGCCTGCATCCGAATCATCCCAGCGTCGACTACATGTACTACCTGCGTGGTCTGGCCAATTTCAATGACAAGAAATCCTTGTTCGACTTCATCAGTCGTCAGGATCCGACCGAGCGCGATCCCAAAGCAGCACGCGCTGCTTTCGAAGCATTTAAACAATTGGTCGAGCGCTTCCCTGAAAGTCAATACGCCGAAGACTCGCGTGATCGCCTCAAATATCTGGTCGAAGCAATGGCGCAGTACGAAGTTCATGTCGCCAGTTACTACCTGAAGAAAGGTGCTCACCTCGCCGCAGTCAACCGCTCGCAAGTAGTGATTCGCGACTATCCCGCATCCCCATCCGTACGCAACGCATTACGCATACAGATTCAGGCTTACAACGCAATGGGACTAACTGACTTGCGCGACGATGCCGAGCGTGTATTCCAACTCAACTATCAAGTGAGTTCCACGGTGCGCGCATCCGATCAGGAAGCCGCGACCAAGTCCTGGTGGAAGTTCTGGTAGGTCTCTTTCAAACGCAGCGCCTGATGACTTGCCTGATCTGGGTAACAACCAGATCAGCCAGTCATTCATTGTGAGATAGCTTATTCGGGAATGCGGCGTCTGAACAACCAATGACTGTCATCCGACCCCTTCGGATCGAACGCATACCCCTCACTATCAAAATCCTTCAATGACTCAGGCCGGGTAACCTTCTTGTCGATCGCAAAGCGCGCCATCAAACCACGCGCACGCTTCGCGTAAAAAGAAATGATTTTGTATTTGCCGCCCTTCCAATCTTCGAATACCGGCGTGATCACAGGTACCACGAGCGATGATGCCTTCACTGACTTGAAATACTCCTCCGAAGCCAGATTCACCAGCGCCTTGCTTTTCTGTGCCTGAAGTGAGGCATTCAAGGCAGCCGTCACTTCATCTGCCCAGAACGCATACAAATCCTTGCCGCGCGCATTGGGTAGCTTGGTCCCCATCTCGAGCCGGTAGGGCTGCATGAGGTCGAGTGGTCGCAATACCCCGTACAGCCCCGACAAAATACGCAGATGATCCTGCGCCCAGCCGAGCTGCTTCTCGCTAAGAGTTGGCGCATCCAGCCCCTCATACACATCACCATTGAAGGCCAGCAGTGCCTGACGTGCATTGTCGAAATTGAATTTTTTTGACCAGCTCGCATACCGCCCTGCATTCAAATGGGCCAGCGAATCGGAAATCTTCATCAGACTGCCGATCTTTGTCGGCGACATCTCGCGCAACAGAGCAATCAGCTCGGACGAGCGCGGGATAAAATCCGGCTGGGTATGCGTTTTGACGCTGAGGGGCGATTCATAGTCCAGCGTTTTGGCGGGTGATAGAACAATTAGCATAGAGCACCACAGAAAAAAATTTACTGAATGATACCCAAATCCCCCACCCGCATCGTCCTCGATACCAATGTATGCCTGGATCTGTTTGTCTTTCGCGACCCGCGCTGGCTACGGCTGATGCACGCACTCACGAGTGGCGAAGTCGAGGCGGTTACTCGCGCTGACTGCAGAATGGAATGGCAGATCGTGCTCGGCTATACACATCTCGAACTGGATGAGGCAACGCAAACAGCGGTTCGCGCCGAGTTTGATGCGCTGATCAGGCCGCTCCCAGAAACCACCCTTGATGGCAGCATCAAGCTTCCACTCTGCCGAGATACCGATGATCAGAAGTTCATTGAGCTTGCATACCAAAGCGGTGCCACGATGCTGATCACCAAAGACAAGGCGCTATTGAAACTGGCGCGTAAAACGCAGAAGGCGGGGTTGTTTCAGATTGTGACGCCGGAAGCTTGGGTGGCTATCGAATCAATCTCGGCTAGCGACTAGACTCAGCCGTTTTTGGATTCATCTACTGGCTCTAGTCCAGGCCTTGGTTGGTTTTATTTAGTTTCTCTGTATTCATAACCCTTGGATTGCATGCATGTATTGAGCGAATTTTTTGCCCTGTCTATGGCCGCAAAGATTTCTCTGGTGGGTGCGTTTGGAGGAGCATCATCAGAATATTGTCCGTTAGGTCTTCCCCCACAGGCAACCCAATCTCGCTGCCACTCTTCCCGACTTGCTCCTGGTTTGAAAAAATACTCGCCATAAGCCTTGACCGATTTGAGATAGTCCTCACGTGCTTGTCCACTCAGCGCTAACTGGGTTCCACATCCACAAAAAAACAGATTTAATAAAAGAAGGAAGTAAACAGGTTTACAAAAGATCATTTTGCGGCATTCAAGAAAATTGAGATGGATTTCCACAGGTCTGGTGGCAGCAATTCGGTCTCAGAAAACGGTATGCTTGGCAAAATGGATGTGTTTATATCAGTCTGTGTAAGATTGCGTCCCCGGAGGTAAGAACAATGACAAAGACGAAGGAATACTCATTTTCCTAACCACATTTAGAATTCAATTTCTCTTTCTTCATCTCACTCTTTTAGATAGTCAAAACCTTTTTCATGATCGTAGCCTTTTGAAATCATGCAGTTTGCCAAGGTCTTCCTTTTTTGTTTAGAGGCATTTATTAAAACGTCAGTAGGCGAACCCGAAGGCACGTCAGTTGAAAATCCACCATCAGACATACCCCCACAGGCGATCCAATCACTCCTCCATTGATTATTGCTCACTCCAGTTTTAACGAAATATTCACCGTAAGCTTTCGGATGCAGCAGTTTGTATCTTTCCTCGCTGCTCATGCCACATGTACCGGTTCCGGCTTGGCAAAGCAACTCGCAACCAGAGAGAAATAAAATAAATAAAAAAGTTAAACCAAAACAAAAACTAAATTTCATCTTGCTGCTTTCAAAAAAATAGATATCGCTTTCCACAACTCTGGTGACAGAAATTCGGTAGCAGAAAACGGTATGCTTGGCACAATTGCAGTTGTTGTGACACCTTTATCGTATACATTCCTTTCTAAATCGCTCATTCCGCATCTAATGTTTCCTTGCTCGTCAGTCTGATTGCTGAATTTAATCAGGTTTGATTGGATAAAATTTAATCGATACAGTGTTTATTAATTGATGCTTGATTAATTTGACTTTGATTTACCGTATTCGTAGCCTTCAAGGTGTTCGTAGCTTTTGGATTGCATACAGTCATCGAGCTGCTTAGCCTTTTTTCGCCAAGCGGCCAAAATTTCATTGGCATATGAGCCGGGGGG
>CAMBJI010000017.1 GCA_945867725.1 Bordetella parapertussis | reverse complement strand
CTGCGGCACAGACCGGTATACCGAAAATTGACGATTTCAATCGGGGCGATAACGAAGGCTGCAGTTACTTCGAAGTGAATCAACGCAGCGGCATTCGATGGAATACTGCGAAAGCATTTTTGCGTTCTGTGAAGGGTCGCCACGGTAACCTTGAAATCATGACGGGCTGTCACGTGCAGCGTCTGCGTATAGAACAAGGGGAGGGCGGTGCCGTTTGCAAAGGCGTTGAATTTACCGGCGGCGGGCAGCGCTGGTTTGCGCAAGCAACGCATGAAACTTTGCTCACAGCTGGTGCGATTGGTTCACCACAAATTTTGCAATTGTCGGGCGTCGGTCCGGCGAATTTGCTGCAAGAACACGGCATACCCGTCGTGGTCAATGCGCCCGGTGTTGGCGAGAACTTGCAAGATCATTTGCAGCTGCGCATGGCATTCAAAGTGCGTAACGCAAAAACGCTCAACACCATGGCGAACAGCTTGCTGGGCAAGATGAAAATTGGTCTCGAATATGCGATCAATCGCAGCGGTCCTATGTCAATGGCGCCGTCGCAGCTCGGCGCGTTCGCGCGCTCAGATTCTGCGCAGACGAGCGCCAATATTCAATACCATGTGCAGCCGCTGTCACTTGATAAGTTCGGCGAACCCTTGCATCCCTTCCCGGCGTTTACCGCTAGCGTGTGCAATTTGCGTCCAACAGCGCGTGGCCATGTGCGGATCGCGTCATCGGATGCTGCGCAAGCGCCAAAAATAACGCCGAATTATCTGAGCACGGAAGAAGACCGGCGGGTGGCCGCTGATGCGCTGCGCCTTACGCGTCGCATCGTGGCAGCGCCGGCAATGCAGCGCCATACGCCCGAGGAATTCCTGCCGGGCCCGACATTTCAGACGGATGCGGAACTGGCGCTTGCGGCCGGCAATATTGGCACCACTATTTTCCATCCTGTCGGCACCTGCAAAATGGGTCGGGATGACGATGTAGCGGCCGTGCTTGATCCGCAACTCAGGGTGCGTGGTGTCGCTGGCTTGCGAGTGATTGATGGCTCGGTCATGCCAGTGATTACGTCAGGCAATCCCAATTCCCCCATCATCATGATTGCGGATAAGGCGGCCGGAATGATTCGTGCTGATCGGAAAAGGGCAGTATCTTCCGATGTTGCCGTGCCTATCTCTGCCTGAGATCCAGTATTTATAGGCCTTTCGATGATAGTGAATACTAACCAATAGCATGGAGGCCTTGCCGCCAGAAATATTGCTACTCGCCATGGCTGCGGTACTCGCTGGTTTGGTGGATGCTGTTGTTGGTGGTGGTGGCTTAGTTCAGGTGCCCATGCTCTTCAGTGTTTTCCCTTCCGCAGCGCCAGCCACCTTGTTTGGCACCAACAAACTGGCCTCGGTCTGGGGCACCGCAGTAGCGGCTCGAAGTTATGCGCAGCGCTTCCCGGTGGCTTGGAACGTGGCTTTGCCTGCGTCGGTGGCGGCGTTGGTGTTTGCATTTGTTGGCGCCTGGGCGGTGTCGGTATTTCCCCCCGTACTGTTGCGCAAGGCGCTGCCATTTCTTTTGCTTCTGGTTGCGGCTTATGTACTGGTGCGAAAAGATTTTGGTAGCGTCCATCAGCCGATCGCAAAAGGCCGCCGAAAAACCCTCTTGGCCATAGCCGTTGGCGCACTGATTGGCTTGTATGACGGGTTTTTTGGGCCGGGGACGGGCAGTTTTCTAATCTTTCTCTTTGTCCGGGTATTCGGCTTCGATTTTTTGCGAGCCTCTGCGGTCGCTAAGTTGGTCAATGTGGCCTGTAATTTGGCTGCGCTGGCACTCTTTGCCGGGCTTGGCCACGTACTCTGGCAATTGGGCTTGGTCATGGCGGCGTGCAATGTCGCGGGTTCACTCATGGGGACGCGACTTGCGATCCATGGCGGCGCTGCACTGGTTCGCAAGGTGTTCTTGCTGGTGGTCGGGGTCCTGATACTGAAAACCAGCACCGACGCTTTTTTCTGAGTAACCGTGTTGCTGTTTCACGTGGAACAGTGCAGATCCACCAACATCGACGTTCCACGTGAAACAAGGCGCGCGATTGCCCTTATAATCCAGCCTCCGCTCTGTCTCTGACCCGCCTATTCCCATGGATTTCCCCGCTGAATTTGATGTCATTGTCGTCGGAGGTGGTCACGCCGGGACGGAGGCTGCACTTGTGGCGGCCCGCATGGGCCAGAAAACCCTGCTTCTGTCGCATAACATCGAGACGCTAGGTCAAATGTCCTGCAATCCCTCGATAGGGGGCATTGGCAAAGGACATTTAGTCCGCGAGGTGGATGCGCTGGGTGGTGCAATGGCGATAGCCACTGACGAAGCGGGTATCCAGTTTCGTATCTTGAATTCTTCCAAGGGCCCGGCAGTTCGTGCGACCCGCGCCCAGGCAGATCGGCTGCTTTACAAGCAGGCGATACGTTCCCGACTTGAAAACCAGCCTAATCTCTGGCTTTTTCAGCAGGCCGTCGATGATTTGATGGTTGAGGGCGATCGAGTTGTGGGCGCTGTGACCCAAGTTGGGCTGCGATTTCGCGCTCGCGCTGTGGTGCTCACGGCCGGCACCTTCCTTGATGGCAAAATTCATGTCGGCCTGAATCATTATTCAGGTGGTCGGGCAGGGGATCCGCCGGCGATTTCGCTATCAACGCGCCTCAAAGAGTTGAAATTGCCCCAGGGTCGGCTGAAAACAGGTACGCCGCCCCGAATTGATGGCCGCAGCATTGATTTCTCGGTCATGACGGAGCAGCCCGGAGACACAAACCCGGTCCCGGTGTTTTCCGTGATGGGCACTGCTGCGCTTCATCCAAAGCAGCTGCCGTGCTGGATTACGCACACCAATGAAAAGACGCACGACATCGTTCGTGCTGCGCTAGACAGAAGTCCGATGTTTACGGGGGTTATCGAGGGTGTGGGGCCGCGCTATTGCCCCTCGATCGAAGACAAAATTCACCGATTTGCTGACAAAACATCCCACCAGATTTTCCTCGAGCCGGAAGGCTTGACCACGCATGAGTTTTATCCCAACGGCATATCTACCAGCTTGCCTTTTGATGCTCAGCTTGCGCTCGTAAGATCGATACGCGGCATGGAAAACGCCCATATCCTGCGGCCAGGCTATGCGATTGAATATGATTTTTTTGATCCGCGCGGTCTGAAGTCCTCGCTCGAGACCCGTGCCATTCGCGGCTTGTTCTTTGCGGGGCAGATTAATGGCACGACAGGCTATGAAGAAGCGGCGGCTCAGGGTTTGCTGGCTGGGATGAATGCCGCGCTACAGGTTCAGGGCCGTGAGCCATGGGCGCCACGTCGTGATGAGGCCTATCTGGGGGTGTTGGTCGACGACCTCGTTACCCAGGGTGTTCAGGAGCCTTACCGCATGTTTACCAGCCGGGCCGAGTATCGGCTGAGCTTGCGCGAAGACAATGCCGACCTGCGTCTGACTGAAATCGGGCGGCAGTTGGGCTGCGTCGGCGATGCGCAATGGGAACACTTCGAGCGTCGGCGCGAGGCCATCGCGCGTGAACTCGAGCGCTTGAAGTCGACTTGGGTTAGTCCCCGGATTATTGCGGACGCAGAGGCGCAGCGCGTGTTAGGTAAAGGCATAGAGCGAGAGTATGCGCTCACTGACTTGCTGCGCCGACCGGATGTCAGCTATACGCACTTGATGAGCCTGACGGGTGTTGATGGTCGTCGTTTCGATGATCCCTCCCTTGATCCTACGGTGGCCGAGCAGGTCGAAATTCAAGTCAAGTACGCCGGTTACATTGACCGTCAGGCGAAAGAAGTCGAGCGTCATGACCACTACGAAAATCTCAAATTGCCAGAGGCGCTTGATTACCTCGGTGTGAAAGCTTTGTCGATCGAGGTTCGGCAGAAACTGGCAAAGCATCGGCCTGAAACGCTCGGTCAGGCGTCCCGCATTGCAGGTGTTACGCCTGCGGCGATTTCGCTTTTGCTGGTGCATTTGAAGAAGGGTGGTTTTCGTGAGGCAGTCGCTGATTCAGAACGATCGGATGCTGCCTGAATGCAGTCTGAAGAGCGACAGAGGCTGCATACGGCGTTGAGCGAAGCCGCATCGCAGTTGCCCCTCAGTTTCAGCTCGGAGGTGCTAGAACGACTGCTGGATTATTTGGCGTTGCTGCATAAGTGGAACGCGGTCTACAACCTGACGGCGGTGCGTGATCCTTCGCAAATGCTGACGCAGCATTTGCTCGATTGCATGGCGACTGTACCGGCGTTTGCGAAAGCGCAGCGCTTGCTGGATGTCGGCTCTGGCGGAGGTTTGCCGGGTGTGGTGATCGCGATATGGGCGCAGCAGAATGCGCCGGCGATGCATGTGCATTTGATTGATACCGTGCACAAAAAGACGGCGTTTCTAACGCAGGTGAAAGCCGAATTGGGATTGCGCAATGTGACCGTCCACACAGGGCGAGTTGAGCAGCTTGAGTTGGAAGAAAAATGCGACGTGATCACTTCACGTGCTTTTGCGGAGCTGTCCGATTTCGTGCTCTGGTCGGGGCACTTGCTCGCCAAGGGCGGTGAATTGATTGCATTGAAAGGACAGGCGGCTTTGGAAGAACTTGAACGTTTGCCTGAGCAGTGGCAAATCACCCGTAGAACAGCTGTGAAGGTACCGGGGCTGAATGCGCAGCGACATCTGGTTCATATCACCAGAACCAGTATGGGTAGCGATTGAGATGGCAAACGAAACACCGAATTAATCAGTAAGAGCATACAAAGCGCTCACTGTGACCGGTCAATAAACCAACTAAAGATAACGACATACATGGCAAAGATTTTTTGTATCGCCAATCAAAAAGGGGGCGTGGGCAAGACAACCACGGCGGTCAACCTCGCAGCTGGCCTGGCCAAGCTCAAGCAGCGCGTGCTGCTGGTGGATCTAGACCCGCAAGGCAATGCCACGATGGGTTCGGGCGTTAACAAATCTGGTTTGGAAGTTTCGGTGTACCAGGTCCTGCTCGGTATGGGCGATTTGCAATCGGCGATCCATACCTCCGAGACTGGCCATTATGATGTGCTGCCGTCCAACCGCGATTTGGCGGGCGCCGAAGTGGAAATGGTGGAGCTCGATCAGCGCGAGCTGCGACTCAAGCAGGCGCTGGCCAGCGTTTTGGATCAGTACGATTTTGT
Source organism: Bordetella parapertussis (assembly GCA_945867725.1). GTDB lineage: Bacteria > Pseudomonadota > Gammaproteobacteria > Burkholderiales > Burkholderiaceae_D > Pernthalerella. The sequence goes on along the minus strand of CAMBJI010000017.1, from coordinate 9,134 downwards.
GCTGATTGATTGCCCGCCCGCGCTCTCGATGTTGACGCTGAATGGTTTGTGCGCAGCACATGGTGTGATCATCCCCATGCAGTGTGAGTACTACGCGCTGGAAGGACTTTCTGATTTGGTGAACACGATCAAAATCGTGCACGCGAAAATGAATCCTGACTTGAAAGTAATCGGGCTGCTGCGCGTGATGTTTGACCCTCGCATGATGCTCTCGCAACAGGTCTCCTCGGAGCTGGAAAAACATTTCGGCGATAAAGTTTTCAAGACCATCATCCCACGCAACGTACGACTGGCGGAAGCACCTTCGTATGGCATACCCGGCGTCATTTTTGACTCGGCAGCCAAGGGCGCCGTAGCCTATACCGCGTTTGGAAAAGAACTGATGGATCGCATCGCGGCGCTCTAATGGGCAGCCGACTCACAGACAAAGAAAGCAAACGTCATGATCAATAAAAAACCAAAAGGCTTGGGTCGCGGACTCGAAGCTTTGCTGGGCGGCTCGTCCGATTTCACTAGTGAGTCAACGGTCGTCACCGAAGCATCACTCAGCTTGCCTGTAGCCGTGCTGCAGCCGGGCAAATATCAGCCCCGCACCTACATGGATGAAACGGCGCTCAATGAACTCGCCGACTCCATTCGTGCGCAGGGCCTATTGCAAGCCTTGCTGGTTCGTCCAATTAGCGATGGCAAGAATGGTGCAACCCATGAAATCATCGCCGGTGAGCGAAGATTTCGTGCGGCGCAACTCGCCGGCTTGAAAGAGGTGCCGGTACTGGTGCGTGAGGTGGACGACAAGGCCGCCGCGGCGATGGCGTTAATTGAAAACATGCAGCGCGAGGATCTCAATCCACTCGAAGAAGCGCAGGGTATACAGCGGCTGATCGAGGAATTCAGTTTTACGCACGAGCAGGCCGCCGCGTCGGTTGGTCGTTCACGCAGCGCGGTGTCGAATTTGTTGCGCTTGCTGAATCTTGCCAAGCCAGTGCAGGCCATGTTGATGGCGGGCGATTTGGACATGGGCCATGCGCGTGCGCTGCTGGCGGTTGACTCTGCGACGCAGATAACGTTGGGCACGCAAATTATTGCCAAAGGATTATCGGTTCGAGAGGCCGAAAAACTGGTCGTACGCACCACTACCGGTCAAGATGGCGCCAGACCAGTTGCCAAGGACAAGTCACGCGACATCACAAGGCTAGAGGAAGAGCTTTCCGATGCTCTGGCAACTTCAGTGACGATCAAGGTCGGGGCAAAGAACAAGGGCGAGCTAATTATCGCTTTTGCCGGACTGGACCAGCTCGACGGTGTCATAGCCCAGCTGCGAACCCGCCAGGAATGATGCTGTTTACGCAACATCCAAGATGGAGCCTTCCGACAGGTTTTCTCTTGAGTAAGCAATTGACGCAAGTTGTTGAATCCACTTATACTTGCCGGGTTTTGCGGTATGCGTACGACGCCACGGTGCAGGGTGAATTTCTTTCTCCCTAGCCCGCCTGAGCCACTCGGCTCGACCGAAATGTTTCCATGCATCGACTGCTTCTGACTCAGTTGGCAACGTCGCTGGCTGCAGCAGCGCTGGCTGGCCTGATTGCTGGCCAGCATGCTTTAATTTCGGCCCTGCTTGGTGGTCTGTGTTGCGTATTACCGAATGGCTTGTTCGCGCTGCGTTTGCATATCGGCGCGTTGAAGCCGGGAACTCTCAGTGCGGTGACTTTTTTCATCGGGGAGTTCGTCAAGATTGCAATGACAGTCGCACTGCTTGCGGCAGTCGCCTTGTGGTACCGCGACTTGAATTGGCTGGCGCTTATCGCCGCTTTCATCGTCGCGCTGAAAAGTTACATCATCTTATTGTTTAGGCACTGACAAATGGCATCAGAAACGGCAGTTGAGGGAGCAGCGCACGCGCCAACCGCTTCCGAGTACATCGTTCACCATCTGGGTCACCTGTCCACGCAGCATCAGGACAAGATCATTGATTTTAGTATCTTCAACGTCGACACCATCATTCTGTCGGTGCTGATGGGCGTTGTTGGTCTTTTCTTCATGATACGTGCGGCACAAAAGGCGACGTCCGACGTTCCAGGCCGTTTTCAAGCCTTCGTTGAGATGGTCGTTGAAATGGTCAACGATCAGTCCAAAAACATCGTTCATGGCGATCGCAGTTTTATCGCCCCATTGGCGCTGACCGTTTTTGTCTGGGTTGCACTGATGAACTCGCTCGACTTCTTGCCGGTCGATCTTTTCTCTGCAATTTTTGGTCTCTTCGGCCTCGACATTCATTTCCGCGTAGTGCCAACCGCAGACCTCAATGGTGCGTTGGGCATGGCCATTGGCGTTTTCGCGCTGATGATCTACTACAACCTCAAGATCAAGGGCGTGGGCGGTTTTGTGCATGAACTCTTCTGCGCCCCATTTGGCGCGCACCCAGCGCTCTGGCTACCCAATCTCGGACTGAACATTATTGAATTCGTCGCCAAGACCGTGTCACTCGGCATGCGACTCTTTGGCAACATGTACGCTGGCGAACTCATTTTCCTGCTGATTGCTCTATTAGGTTCCACCGCAACTTGGTGGGGTTTTGGGATGCATGTGATAGCGGGCTCGATTTGGGCAGTTTTCCACATTTTGATTGTGTTGTTGCAGGCATTCATCTTCATGATGCTTACGCTGGTGTATCTCGGCCAGGCGCATGAAGGTCACTGACCAGTTTTGAAGTATCCGGGTTTTGTTTTTTTGACTTTGACTATTTAAGGAGTTTTCATGACTAACGTCGCCTTCGTTGCACTCGCTTGCGGTTTGATCATCGGCCTCGGCGCTATTGGCGCATGTATCGGCATTGGCATCATGGGCGGCAAATTCATCGAAGCTTCGGCTCGCCAGCCAGAGCTGATGAATAGCCTGCAAACTAAAATGTTCTTGCTCGCAGGTCTGATCGATGCAGCGTTCCTGATCGGTGTGGGTATTGCGATGATGTTTGCGTTCGCGAACCCGTTCGCTGGCTGATTCCATCATTCTCATCCTGCCGGGGATTGCCCCGGCGATCGTTAATTTGAGAAGGAAAATACCGTGAACTTGAACGCAACCTTGTTTGCGCAGTTCGTCGTCTTTTTCATCCTGGCGCTCTTCACGATGAAATTCGTGTGGCCGCCGCTGATGAAAGTGCTGGACGAGCGCGCAAAGAAAATCTCGGATGGTCTCGCTGCAGCCGACCGCGGCAAGTACGAGCTGGCCGTGGCCGAGAAGCGAGTGCAGGTCGAGCTGGCACAAGCGCATGAAGAGACGCAGAAACGTATCGTCGATTCCGAGCGTCGCGCGGCTGAAATTATCGAAGAAGCAAAGAAGCACGCAGCCGAAGAAGCGGTTGGAATCGTCGAAGCTGCGCGCCATGAGGCGGCTGCTGAAGCGATTCGTCTGCGCGATATCTTGCGCAATGATGTCGCCGCGCTCGCCGTCAAAGGCGCGGAGCAGATTCTCAAGCGCGAGATCGATGCCAAAGCCCATGCCGACCTGCTGAACCAACTCAAGGCAGAACTCTAACCATGGCTGAACTCGCAACGATTGCGCGCCCTTACGCTGAAGCGGTATTCCGCGCCGCACAGCCGGCAAAGCTGAACGCTTGGGCAGAGATTCTGTCGGAAATGGCGCAAGTAGCCTCTGTGCCGGCATTCCGCGAGATTGCTGGCAATCCGCGTTTTGATCGCGCGCAGCTGACCGATATTTTTTTGGCCTCACTCAAAGTGTCCATGGATGCTGAGGCAAAAAACCTACTCAGTATGCTGATCGAAAATGGGCGACTTTCATTGCTGCCCGAAATCGAGCAGCAATTTCATGAGCTTAAGAATGCTTTCGAAAGCACGGCCGACGCACAAATCATCAGCGCTTTCCCGATGGCCGATGAGCAAGTGCGTGATCTGGTCGCGGTGCTGGAAAAGAAGTTTGGTCGCAAGCTCGTCGCAAGCGTTAGCGTCGATGCCGCATTGATTGGTGGCGTACGCGTTACGGTTGGCGACGAGGTGCTGGATTCTTCTGTGAGCGCGCGATTGGCGCACATGCAGACGGTACTGGCGGCTTAAGCGCCCGGAAAAAATTTTGACTTTGCGAGACGGGCCGAGATGCCGGTCTCAACCTATCAGGAGCTAACATGCAACTCAACCCGTCTGAAATCAGCGAGCTGATCAAGAGCCGGATCCAGGGACTCGGCGCGGGTGCCGAGGTTCGCAACCAGGGCACCGTGATTTCGGTCACTGATGGTATCTGCCGTATTCATGGCCTCTCCGATGCAATGCAAGGCGAGATGCTGGAATTCCCTGGTAATACCTTCGGTCTTGCGCTCAACCTTGAGCGGGATTCTGTCGGCGCCGTTATTCTCGGTGCTTACGAACATATCTCCGAAGGCGATATCGTCAAGTGCACAGGCCGGATTTTGGAAGTGCCCATCGGTCCTGAGCTGCGCGGTCGTGTCGTGAATGCACTCGGTCAGCCGATTGATGGCAAAGGCCCTATCAATGCCAAGCTGAGCGCCCCGATTGAAAAGATCGCCCCTGGCGTTATTGCGCGTCAGTCAGTATCGCAACCGTTGCAAACAGGACTGAAATCCATTGATGCGATGGTGCCCATTGGCCGCGGCCAGCGAGAGCTGATCATTGGCGATCGTCAGACAGGTAAAACTGCGGTGGCGATCGACACCATCATCAATCAAAAAGGCCAGGGCGTTACCTGTATCTACGTTGCTATCGGCCAAAAAGCTTCGTCGATCAAGAACGTTGTGCGCGCACTCGATGAGCACGGCGCACTGGAATACACGATCATTGTCGCCGCATCTGCTTCCGAGTCGGCAGCAATGCAGTACGTTTCCGCGTACTCAGGCTGCGCGATGGGTGAATACTTCCGCGATCGTGGCCAGGACGCGCTGATCATTTATGACGATCTGTCCAAGCAAGCGGTTGCCTATCGTCAGGTCTCCCTGTTGCTGCGTCGCCCACCGGGCCGTGAAGCCTTCCCTGGCGACGTGTTTTATCTCCACTCCCGTTTGCTCGAACGTGCGGCGCGCGTGAACCCCGATTATGTCGAAGCATTCACTAAGGGCGAGGTCAAGGGCAAGACTGGCTCGCTGACAGCACTGCCAATTATTGAAACGCAAGCCGGCGACGTGTCCGCGTTCGTTCCGACGAACGTGATTTCGATTACGGACGGCCAGATCTTCCTTGAGACGTCACTGTTCAATGCCGGTATTCGCCCTGCGATTAACGCCGGTATTTCGGTGTCGCGTGTCGGTGGTGCTGCGCAGACCAAGGTCATCAAATCGCTCTCTGGTGGTATTCGTACCGACCTCGCGCAGTACCGTGAACTGGCCGCTTTTGCACAGTTCGCATCGGATCTTGATGAGGCGACCCGTAAGCAGCTCGATCGCGGTGCCCGAGTCACGGAGCTTCTCAAACAGCCGCAGTACTCCCCGCTGTCCGTGTCACTTATGGCCGTCAGTCTTTTCGCTGTGAACAAGGGTTATTTGGATGATATCGAGGTGAAGGATGTGCTGGGCTTCGAGCATGATCTGCACAAGTTCCTTCAGTCCAGCAATTCGGATCTGCTCAAGCGTATCGAAGACAGCAAGCAGCTTTCGAAAGAAGATGAGGTTGTGCTCGCGGGTGCAATCGAAAACTTCAAGAAAACAGTCTGATCTCAACCCAGTCACAGGAGCATTGAATGGCTGCAGGTAAAGAGATACGCGGGAAGATCAAGAGCGTAGAAAATACGAAGAAGATCACCAAGGCGATGGAGATGGTCGCTGCGTCCAAGATGCGCAAGGCGCAGGAGCGCATGCGCTCTGCGCGCCCGTACAGCGAAAAGATTCGCAATGTATCGGCCCATCTGGCGCAAGCCAACCCCGAGTACACGCACCCGTTTCTGGTCAAGCACGAGAAAAGCAAAAAAATCGGCTTCATCGTGGTAACGACAGACAAGGGCCTGTGTGGCGGCATGAATACCAACGTCTTGCGTCAGGTGACAAACCGGATGAAAGAGTTGGGTGCAGCGGGTAACAAAGTCGAAATCGTTGCGATTGGCAACAAAGGCTACGGCTTCATGAACCGAATCGGCGCGTCGGTTGTGGCTCAGTGCATCAACTTTGGTGATACGCCCCATCTCGAGCAATTGATCGGGCCTGTCAAAGTGATGCTGGATGCGTACGACGATGAAAAGCTGGATGCGGTGTATCTCTGCTACACCCGTTTCATCAACACCATGAAGCAGGAACCCGTCATCGATCAGCTTCTCCCGCTGACGGCAGACAGGATGGAGCCGGTAAATTCCTACTCATGGGACTACCTGTACGAGCCAGATGCAAAATCCGTCATCGACGAACTTTTGCTTCGCTATGCAGAGGCGCTTGTGTACCAGGCGGTTGTTGAGAACATGGCATCCGAACAAGCGGCGCGCATGGTGGCGATGAAAGCGGCGACCGACAACGCAGGCAACGTGATTGGCGAACTGAAACTGATCTACAACAAGACGCGTCAGGCAGCAATCACCAAAGAACTCTCCGAAATCGTGGCTGGTGCAGCCGCGGTCTAAGAATTACGAATTTGAATCGAATTACAATTTTTATTTGAAGGAACGAAAATGGCGGATGGCAAAATCGTTCAGTGTATCGGCGCGGTGGTTGACGTTGAATTCCCCCGTAATGCGATGCCCAAGATTTACGATGCATTAAAAATGGAAGGCTCGGCGCTGACGCTGGAAGTACAGCAACAGCTTGGTGATGGCATCGTGCGCACCATTGCGCTCGGTACCTCCGACGGCTTGCGCCGCGGTATGGTTATCCAAAATACGGGTGGCCCAATCATGGTGCCGGTCGGTCAGGGCACACTGGGTCGCATCATGGACGTGCTCGGCAATCCTATCGATGAAATCGGTCCGGTCAAGTCGGACAAGCACGCGTCCATTCACCGTGCTGCGCCTGCCTATGACGAGCTGTCACCTTCGCAGGAATTGCTCGAAACCGGCATCAAGGTGATCGATTTGGTTTGTCCGTTCGCCAAGGGTGGTAAGGTCGGCCTGTTCGGTGGCGCGGGTGTGGGCAAGACCGTGAACATGATGGAACTGATCAACAACATCGCGAAAGCTCACTCGGGTCTTTCCGTGTTTGCTGGTGTGGGTGAACGTACTCGTGAGGGTAACGACTTCTATCACGAGATGATTGAAGCCGGTGTTGTGAACACCGAAGACTTCACCAAATCCAAAGTTGCGATGGTCTACGGTCAGATGAACGAGCCACCCGGCAACCGTTTGCGCGTTGCGTTGACCGGCCTCACGATTGCCGAGTCCTTCCGCGACGAAGGCCGTGATGTTCTCTTCTTCGTTGATAACATCTACCGTTACACACTGGCCGGTACCGAGGTATCTGCGTTGTTGGGTCGTATGCCTTCCGCGGTGGGTTACCAGCCGACACTGGCCGAAGAAATGGGCCGTTTGCAGGAGCGCATTACTTCAACCAAGACAGGTTCGATTACTTCAATTCAGGCCGTCTACGTTCCTGCGGATGACTTGACTGATCCGTCGCCTGCGACCACCTTTGCTCACCTTGACTCGACCGTTGTTTTGTCGCGTGACATCGCTGCATTGGGTATTTATCCAGCGGTTGATCCGCTGGATTCCACGTCACGTCAGCTCGATCCTAACGTGGTAGGTCCAGATCACTACGACACCGCTCGTCAGGTGCAGGGCACGCTGCAGCGCTACAAAGAACTGCGCGACATCATCGCGATTCTGGGTATGGATGAGCTTGCGCCAGAAGACAAACTGCTTGTGGCACGCGCTCGTAAGATGCAGCGTTTCCTGTCGCAGCCTTTCCACGTCGCTGAAGTGTTTACCGGTGCGCCGGGCAAATATGTGTCGCTGAAAGACACGATCAAGGGCTTCAAAATGATCGCTTCTGGCGAACTGGATCATCTGCCTGAGCAGGCGTTCTACATGGTAGGCACCATCGAAGAAGCCATCGAGAAAGCGAAGAAGATGCAATAACAGGAAAGCTGCCCTGTGATCAGGGCAGCGCCTGTTGCAACTCGCGATTCGATTTACCGAAAAAAGGCTTTCTATGGCAAATACCATTCACGTTGATGTCGTCTCCGCAGAAGAACAAATCTTCTCCGGACAGGCAGAGTTCGTTGTCCTGCCGGGCGAGGCAGGTGAATTGGGTATCTATCCCAAGCACACCCCGCTGATCACCCGTATCAAGCCCGGTGCGGTCCGCATCAAGTTAGTCGGCGCTGCAGATGAGGAGTTTGTTTTCGTTGCCGGCGGTATTCTCGAAGTCCAGCCAAACACGGTCACCGTATTGGCTGACACAGCAATTCGCGGCCGCGATCTGGATGAAGCGAAGGCCAACGAAGTCAAAAAAATGGCAGAAGAAGCGATGTCGAGTCGGGAAACCGATATTGACTTTGCTGTCGCCCAGACAGAATTGGCCATTGCAATTGCGCAGCTGGCGGCGATTCACAAGTTGCGTCAGAAGCGCTGAGTTTTCAAAGATTACTGGAAAGGCAGCTTCGGCTGCCTTTTTCATTTTCTGCTCAGCCAAAACATTGTCGCGATCCATTAACATCAATCCGCGATTGTTTGAATCACAGCGCCGGCCCACTGTTCGAAAAAATCAGGCGCATCAAAAACTTTCGGCGATAATATTGCCTTCGAAGAACTGCCTTAAGGATACGGATGTCCAGCCGCTTCGCCCCACTCAAGAACGACACTTTCCTGCGCGCCCTGATGCGCCAGCCAACCGACTACACGCCGCTCTGGCTGATGCGTCAGGCAGGCCGCTACTTGCCTGAATACCGTGCCACCCGCAGTAAGGCGGGTTCGTTCATGGGCTTGGCCACGAACCCGGACTATGCGACCGAGGTCACCCTGCAACCGTTGGATCGCTATGCCCTTGACGCGGCCATCCTGTTTTCCGACATTCTCACCGTGCCCGATGCGATGGGTCTGGGACTCTCGTTTGCCGAAGGTGAGGGACCACGTTTCGCGCGTCCGCTCAGAGATGAGCAGGCCGTACGTGCGCTGCGTGCGCCGGATTTGAGCAGTCTGCAATACGTCTTTGACGCCGTAACGCAGATCCGCACCGAGCTGGCCGGCAGGGTTCC